>NZ_JBWKXT010000008.1:90295-140695 GCF_059423245.1 Pseudomonas sp. GW460-LB5 | reverse complement strand
GGCGGCGCTCGATCTCATAAGCGCCAAAAACCTCAAGACAGCCGCCAACCAAGCGACACAAATCCGCACCTTGTCAGCCTCGCCGCCTGGCGCCACACTATCCCCATGAAAACCCTCGCCCCGAGCTATCTCAAGCACCAGTTCCTGATCGCCATGCCGCACATGGCCGATCCGAACTTCGCCCAGACCCTCACGTACATTGTCGAGCACAATGAACATGGCGCCATGGGCCTGGTGGTCAACCGGCCGCAGGAACTGAGCCTGGCCGACATCCTCGAGCAGCTGCGCCCGGACGAAACGCCGCCGGCCAGCACCCTGCAGGTGCCGATCTACCAGGGCGGCCCGGTGCAGACCGATCGCGGCTTCGTGCTGCACAGCAGCGAATGCAGCTTCCAGGCCACCGTGGCCCTGGAAGGGCTGTCACTGAGCACATCGCAGGATGTGTTGCTTGCGATTGCCGCAGGGGTAGGCCCGAAACAGAGCCTGATCACACTGGGTTATGCCGGCTGGGAGGCGGGCCAGCTGGAAGCGGAACTGGCCGACAACGCCTGGCTCAACTGCCCGTTCGACGCGCAAATCATCTTTGACCGGGCCAGCGACCTGCGCCTTGAAGCAGCGGCCGCCAGCCTGGGGATCAACCTGCACTTGCTGACCAGCCAGGCGGGCCACGCCTGATGGCCGAACTACGCCTCTTGCTGGGTTTCGACTACGGCAGCAAACAGATTGGCGTGGCCGTCGGCCAGGTGATCACCGGGCAGGCACGCGAGCTGTGCACCCTGAAGGCGCAGAACGGCGTGCCGGACTGGGCTCAGGTGGAAAAGCTCATCAATGAGTGGAAACCCGATGCCATTGTCGTCGGCCTGCCGCTGAACATGGACGGCACACCCAGCGAAATGAGCGCCCGCGCCGAGAAGTTCGCCCGCCGCCTTAACGGCCGTTTCAACCTGCCGGTTCATACCCACGACGAACGCCTGACCACCTTCGAAGCCAAAGGCGAACGCATGGCCCGTGGCGGCCAGCGCGGCAGCTACCGCGACAACCCGGTCGATGCCATCGCCGCCGCCCTGTTGCTGCAAGGCTGGCTGGAGGCCAATACCTGATCATCTTTGCCGCCGGGCCCGCCCGGCGCCCCCTTCCGAGGAGCCCGCAATGAGCCTACCCAATCCCGCCGACCTGATTCGGCAGATGGCTGTCGACCTTCGTGCCCACCTGGCGCGCCGGGCAATCACCGAGCCCCGTTACATCGGTATCCGCACCGGCGGTGTCTGGGTTGCCCAGGCCCTGCAGGAAGCCATGGGCGACAGCAGCCCGATGGGCACCCTGGACGTCTCCTTCTACCGCGACGACTTCAGCCAGAACGGCCTGCACCCACAAGTGCGCCCGTCCGAGCTGCCGTTCGAGGTCGAGGGCCAGCACCTGGTGCTGGTGGATGATGTACTGATGAGCGGTCGCACCATCCGCGCGGCGCTCAACGAACTGTTCGATTACGGCCGCCCGGCCAGCGTCACCCTGGTCTGCCTGCTGGACCTGGACGCCGGCGAATTGCCGATCCGTCCGAATGTGCTCGGTGCCACCCTGTCGCTGGCCGCCCATGAACGGGTAAAATTGACCGGACCCGCACCGCTCGCCCTCGAGCGCCAGGACCTCGCCTCCGCTTCCGCCCTTTAAGAGTCCCCCGCGATGACGCCAATCGACGCCAAGCGCCCGCTGCAGCTCAATGATCAGGGCCAGCTGCGCCACTTCCTCTCGCTCGACGGTTTGCCCCGCGAACTGCTCACCGAGATCCTCGACACCGCCGACTCCTTCCTGGAAGTCGGTGCCCGGGCCGTGAAGAAAGTCCCGTTGCTGCGCGGCAAGACCGTGTGCAACGTGTTCTTCGAGAACTCGACCCGCACCCGCACCACCTTCGAACTGGCAGCCCAGCGCCTGTCGGCCGACGTGATCAGCCTGAACGTGTCGACCTCCTCGACCAGCAAGGGCGAGACACTGTTCGACACCCTGCGCAACCTCGAGGCCATGGCGGCCGACATGTTCGTGGTGCGCCATTCCGACTCCGGCGCCGCGCACTTCATCGCCGAGCACGTGTGCCCGGATGTCGCCGTGATCAATGGCGGTGATGGCCGCCACGCGCACCCGACCCAGGGCATGCTCGACATGCTGACCATTCGCCGCCACAAAGGCAGCTTCGAAAACCTCTCGGTGGCCATCGTCGGCGACATTCTGCACTCGCGCGTGGCGCGCTCCGACATGCTGGCGCTCAAAGCGCTGGGTTGCCCGGACATCCGCGTGATCGGCCCGAAAACCCTGATCCCGATCGGCATCGAACAGTACGGCGTGAAGGTCTACACCGACTTGGCCGAAGGCCTGAAGGATGTCGACGTGGTGATCATGCTGCGCCTGCAGCGTGAGCGCATGGCCGGCGGCCTGCTGCCCAGCGAAGGCGAGTTCTACCGCCTGTTCGGCCTGACCACCGCGCGCCTGGCCGGGGCCAAGCCTGATGCCATCGTCATGCACCCGGGCCCGATCAACCGGGGCGTGGAAATCGAATCAGCGGTGGCCGACGGCAAACACTCGGTGATCCTCAACCAGGTCACCTACGGCATCGCCGTGCGCATGGCCGTGCTGTCCATGGCCATGAGCGGGCAGAACGCACAACGTCAATTCGACCAGGAGAACGCCCAGTGACCATCAGCATTCTTGGCGCCCGGGTCATCGATCCCACGACCGGCCTGGATCAGGTGACCGACCTGCACCTGGACGGTGGCCGCATTGCCGCCATTGGCGCCGCACCGGCCGGTTTCAGCGCCAGCCGTACGATACAGGCCGATGGCCTGGTCGCCGCACCGGGCCTGGTCGACCTGGGCGTGTCCCTGCGTGAGCCGGGTTACAGCCGCAAAGGCAACATCGCCAGCGAAACCCGCGCTGCCGTTGCCGGCGGTGTCACCAGCCTGTGCTGCCCGCCGCAGACCAAGCCGGTGCTGGACACCTCGGCGGTGGCCGAACTGATCCTGGACCGCGCCCGTGAGGCCGCCAACAGCAAGGTGTACCCGATTGGCGCCCTGACCAAAGGCCTTGAAGGCGAGCAACTGGCCGAGCTGGTGGCCCTGCGCGATACCGGTTGCGTGGCCTTCGGCAACGGCCTGAAACAAATCCCCAACAACCGGACCCTGGCCCGCGCCCTGGAGTACGCCGCCACCTTCGACCTGACCGTGGTGTTCCACTCCCAGGACCGTGACCTGGCCCAAGGCGGCCTGGCCCATGAAGGTGCCATGGCCAGTTTCCTCGGCCTGCCGGGCATCCCGGAAACCGCAGAAACCGTGGCCCTGGCGCGCAACCTGCTGCTGGTGGAACAGACCGGTGTGCGTGCGCACTTCAGCCAGATCACCAGCGCCCGTGGTGCACAGCTGATTGCCCAGGCGCAGGAGCTCGGCCTGCCGGTGACCGCCGATGTGGCGCTGTACCAGCTGATACTCACCGATGAGTCGCTGCGCGAGTTTTCCAGCCTGTACCACGTGCAGCCACCGCTGCGCACTGCCAAAGACCGGGATGGCCTGCGCGCCGCAGTCAAATCGGGCGTGATCCAGGCGATTTCCAGCCATCACCAGCCGCACGAGCGCGACGCCAAGCTGGCACCGTTCGGTGCCACCGAGCCGGGTATCAGCAGCGTCGAGCTGTTGCTGCCACTGGCCATGACCCTGGTGCAGGACGGCCTGCTCGACCTGCCAACTTTGCTGGCCCGCCTAAGCAGCGGCCCGGCAGCCGCCCTGCGCCTGCCCGCGGGCGAGCTGAAGGTGGGTGGCGCAGCTGACCTGGTGCTGTTCGACCCACAAGCCTCGACAGTGGCTGGCGAGCAGTGGTTGTCGCGGGGCGAGAACTGCCCGTTCATCGGCCACTGCCTGCCGGGTGCGGTGCGTTATACCTTGGTCGATGGCCACATCTGCCACGAGGCCTGAGTAACCCTCACAGGCCCCATCGCCGGCAAGCCAGCTCCCACAGGAAATCACTGCCCTCAAGCCCTGTGATGACCTGTGGGAGCTGGCTTGCCGGCGATGAGGCCTGTGCTGGAGAGCATTAACCATTCATCCCCCCCGGTTGAAATCTTTCACCCCACCCCCATATGAGTCTGCATCAGGCACTTTCGCCCCGCTGCGTGGAGACTCTCCCCTTGACCACCATCGTTTCTGTCCGCCGTAACGGCAAAGTCGTCATGGGCGGCGACGGCCAGGTTTCCCTCGGCAATACCGTGATGAAAGGCAACGCCAAGAAAGTGCGCCGCCTGTACCACGGCCAGGTCATCGCCGGCTTCGCCGGTGCCACTGCCGATGCGTTCACCCTGTTCGAGCGCTTCGAAGGCCAGCTGGAGAAACACCAGGGCCACCTGGTCCGCGCTGCCGTCGAACTGGCCAAGGAATGGCGTACCGACCGCTCCCTGAGCCGCCTGGAAGCCATGCTGGCCGTGGCCAACAAGGATGCCTCCCTGATCATCACCGGTAACGGTGACGTGGTCGAACCCGAAGATGGCCTGATCGCCATGGGTTCCGGCGGCGCCTATGCCCAGGCCGCAGCCCGCGCCCTGCTGAACAAGACCGACCTCTCGGCCCGTGAAATCGCTGAAACCGCCCTGAACATCGCCGGCGACATCTGCGTGTTCACCAACCACAACCTGACCATCGAGGAGCAGGACCTGGCCGACTGATTCAGCTGCTCTGGCGCCTCTTCCCGGTGAAGGGGCTTTTCCACGCTGACTCATCTGCCCAAGGACCCTATTGATCATGTCCATGACCCCCCGCGAGATCGTCCACGAACTCAACCGCCACATCATCGGCCAGGACGACGCCAAGCGCGCCGTGGCCATTGCCCTGCGCAACCGCTGGCGCCGGATGCAGCTGCCTGTCGAGCTGCGTGCCGAAGTGACCCCCAAGAACATCCTGATGATCGGCCCTACCGGTGTCGGCAAGACCGAAATCGCCCGTCGTCTGGCCAAGCTGGCCAACGCACCATTCCTCAAGGTCGAAGCCACCAAGTTCACTGAAGTGGGCTACGTGGGCCGCGACGTCGAGTCGATCATCCGTGACTTGGCCGACGCCGCGCTGAAGATGCTGCGCGAGCAGGAAATCATCCGCGTGCGCCACCGCGCCGAAGACGCCGCCGAAGACCGTATCCTCGATGCCCTGCTGCCGCAGGCGCGGGTGACCAGCTTCAGCGAGGAAGCCGCGCAGACCAGCAGCGATTCCAACACCCGCCAGCTGTTCCGCAAACGCCTGCGTGAAGGCCAGCTGGACGACAAGGAAATCGAAATCGAAGTGGCCGATGCCGTGGGCGTCGAAATTGCCGCGCCGCCCGGCATGGAAGAAATGACCAATCAGCTGCAGAGCCTGTTTGCCAACATGGGCAAAGGCAAGCGCAAGGCGCGCAAGCTGAAGGTGAAAGAGGCGCTGAAGATGGTTCGCGATGAAGAAGCGAGCCGCCTGGTCAATGAGGAAGAGCTCAAGGCCAAGGCCCTGGAAGCAGTCGAGCAGCACGGTATCGTGTTCATCGACGAAATCGACAAGGTTGCCAAGCGCGGCAATGTTGGCGGCGCCGATGTGTCCCGTGAAGGCGTACAGCGCGACCTGCTGCCGCTGATCGAGGGCTGCACCGTCAACACCAAGCTGGGCATGGTCAAGACCGACCATATCCTGTTCATTGCCTCGGGTGCGTTCCACCTGAGCAAGCCGAGCGACCTGGTGCCCGAGCTGCAAGGCCGCCTGCCGATCCGTGTCGAACTCAAGGCACTGACCCCGGAAGACTTCGAGCGCATCCTGCAAGAGCCGCACGCTTCGCTGACCGAGCAGTACCAGGCCCTGTTGAAAACCGAAGGCCTGAACATCGAGTTCATCGCCGACGGCATCAAGCGCCTGGCCGAGATTGCCTACCAGGTCAACGAAAAGACCGAAAACATCGGTGCCCGTCGCCTGCACACACTGCTTGAGCGTTTGCTCGAAGAAGTGTCGTTCAGCGCCGGCGACCTGGCCAGCGCACATGACGAAACGCCAATCCAGATCGACGCTGCGTATGTGAACAGCCACCTGGGTGAACTGGCGCAGAACGAAGACCTGTCGCGTTACATTCTGTAAGACCGCAGGGGGCCGCTGTGCGGCCCAATCGCCGGCAAGCCAGCTCCCACAGGATTATCACAACTCTGATGCTGTGAAGTACCCGTGGCCGCTGGCTTGCCGGCGACTGGGCTGCAAAGCAGCCCCCTTGCACAATCCCCAGAATGTCCCGAAGCTGTGCATCATCAGCTCCCGAGAGATTCTGCCCATGGCCCGCCTGCCCACTGCCATCAACCTGCACAAAGCCTCGAAAACCCTCACCCTCACCTACGCCCCCGGCGAGGTCTACCACCTGCCCGCCGAACTCCTGCGCGTGCACTCCCCCTCCGCCGAGGTCCAGGGCCACGGCAACCCCATCCTGCAGTTCGGCAAGATCAACGTCGGCTTGGTCGGCCTGGAGCCTGCCGGCCAATATGCACTGAAACTGACCTTCGACGACGGCCATGACAGCGGCCTGTTCACCTGGGAATACCTGGAACAGCTGTGTCTGCGCCAGGAACAGCTGTGGGCCGAATACCTCGACGAGCTGCACAAGGCCGGAAAATCCCGCGACCCGGCCGAATCGGTGGTCAAACTCATGCTCTAGCGCAAGGTCTTCAGGGTTTAGAGCGCATTTTCTAAATTCATCTGTTTGAATGACTTACAGACAGGCCAGTGAAGGGCTGTCTTGCGCATTACATGAAAGTCGGGTAACCAATGGGTGTGGCAAGTTCCCTGCATCACTTTGCAGGCAGTCAGAACCCCCGCAGCACCGCTGTTCCTTATCACTGGTCACCCGAGTAGCAGTACCGGGCTCAGGGCTGTGCCCCCGCCACAGCAACCGGTACTCGTCTCAGGACAACGGAGCGTCGTAGATGAGTAACAAGAACAACGATGAGCTGCAGCGGCAGGCCTCGGAGAACACCTTGGGGCTGAACCCGGTCATCGGCATTCGCCGCAAGGACCTGTTGAGCTCGGCACGCACCGTGCTGCGCCAGGCCGTGCGCCAACCGCTGCACAGCGCCAAGCATGTGGCCCACTTTGGCCTGGAACTGAAAAACGTGCTGCTGGGCAAGTCCAGCCTGGCCCCGGAAAGCGACGACCGCCGTTTCAACGACCCGGCCTGGAGCAACAACCCGCTGTACCGCCGCTACCTGCAAACCTATCTGGCCTGGCGCAACGAGTTGCAGGACTGGATCGGCAACAGCGACCTGCCACCCCAGGACATCAGCCGCGGCCAGTTCGTCATCAACCTGATGACCGAAGCCATGGCGCCGACCAATACCTTGTCCAACCCGGCAGCGGTCAAGCGCTTCTTCGAAACCGGCGGCAAGAGCCTGCTCGATGGCCTGTCCAACCTGGCCAAGGACATGGTCAACAATGGCGGCATGCCCAGCCAGGTGAACATGGACGCCTTTGAAGTGGGCAAGAACCTGGGCACCAGTGAAGGCGCGGTGGTGTACCGCAACGATGTGCTGGAGCTGATCCAGTACAGCCCCATCACCGAACAGGTGCATGCTCGCCCGCTGCTGGTGGTGCCACCGCAGATCAACAAGTTCTACGTGTTCGACCTGAGCCCGGAAAAGAGCCTGGCCCGCTACTGCCTGCGCTCGCAGCAGCAAACCTTCATCATCAGCTGGCGCAACCCGACCAAGGCCCAGCGGGAATGGGGCCTGTCCACCTACATCGATGCACTCAAGGAAGCCGTCGACGCCGTACTGGCGATTACCGGCAGCAAAGACTTGAACATGCTCGGCGCCTGCTCTGGCGGCATCACCTGTACTGCGCTGGTGGGCCACTACGCCGCCATTGGCGAAAACAAGGTCAATGCCCTGACCCTGCTGGTCAGCGTGCTGGACACCACCATGGACAACCAGGTCGCATTGTTCGTCGACGAACAAACCCTGGAAGCCGCCAAGTGCCACTCGTACCAGGCTGGCGTGCTGGAAGGCAGCGAAATGGCCAAGGTGTTCGCCTGGATGCGCCCCAACGACCTGATCTGGAACTACTGGGTCAACAACTACCTGCTCGGCAACGAGCCGCCGGTGTTCGACATCCTGTTCTGGAACAACGACACCACGCGTCTGCCGGCCGCCTTCCACGGCGATTTGATCGAGATGTTCAAAAGCAACCCTTTGATACGCCCGAACGCACTGGAAGTGTGCGGCACCCCGATCGACCTGAAGAATGTGCACTGCGACATCTTCAGCGTTGCCGGTACCGCCGACCACATCACCCCGTGGCAATCGTGCTACCGCTCGGCGCACTTGTTCGGCGGCAAGATCGAGTTCGTGCTGTCCAACAGCGGCCACATACAGAGCATCCTCAACCCGCCGGGCAACCCCAAGGCACGCTTCATGACCGGGGCTGATCGCCCGGGTGATCCGGTGGCCTGGCAGGAAAACGCCACCAAGCACGCCGACTCCTGGTGGCTGCACTGGCAAAGCTGGCTGAGCGAGCGGGCCGGGGAGCTGAAAAAAGCGCCAACCCGCCTGGGCAACCGTGCCTATGCAGCTGGCGAAGCCGCCCCAGGCACCTACGTTCACGAGCGCTGAGTTGCATTGCCGTGGCAGCCATGAGCGCGCCACGGCACTTTTTTCACGAAAGAGTCGAACGCATGCCGGAACCCTATATCTTCAGGACCGTCGAGCTGGACGACCAGTCCATTCGCACCGCCGTCCGCCCAGGCAAGCCGCACCTGACCCCGTTGCTGATCTTCAACGGCATCGGCGCCAACCTGGAGCTGGTGTTCCCCTTCATCGAGGCGCTGGACCCGGACCTGGAGGTCATTGCCTTCGATGTACCCGGCGTGGGTGGATCATCCACACCGCGCCACCCTTATCGTTTTCCTGGCCTGGCCAAGCTCACAGCGCGCATGCTCGATTACCTGGACTACGGCCAAGTCAACGCCATCGGTGTGTCCTGGGGCGGCGCCCTGGCCCAGCAGTTCGCCCACGACTATCCGGAACGCTGCAAAAAACTGGTGCTGGCCGCCACTGCCGCCGGCGCGGTAATGGTGCCGGGCAAACCCAAGGTGTTGTGGATGATGGCCAGTCCACGGCGCTACGTGCAGCCCTCCCATGTGATCCGTATTGCACCGCTGATTTACGGCGGTGCCTTCCGCCGCGACCCGGACCTGGCCATGCATCATGCATCCAAGGTGCGCTCGGGCGGCAAGCTGGGCTACTACTGGCAATTATTCGCCGGCCTGGGCTGGACCAGCATCCACTGGCTGCACAAGATCCATCAGCCGACGCTGGTACTGGCCGGTGACGACGACCCGCTGATCCCGCTGGTCAACATGCGCCTGCTGGCCTGGCGGATTCCCAATGCCCAGCTACACATAATCGACGATGGCCACCTGTTCCTGATTACCCGGGCCGAGGCCGTCGCACCGATCATCATGAAGTTTCTCCAGGAAGAACGTCAGCGCGCGGTCATGCACCCGCGCCCCGCCTCTGGCGGTTGATTGTCGCTGCCCAAGCATCGGGAAGACGAGGGAGTGTTGCCATGACAGACAAACCGGCCAAAGGAACGAAACCGCTGCCCGCCACCAGCATGAACGTGCATAACGCCATGCTTGGCCTGCGTGGGCGCGACCTGGTGTCGACCCTGCGCAGGGTTGGCCGCCACGGCTTGACCAACCCGCTGCACACTGCGCGGCACCTGTTGGCGCTCGGCGGCCAACTGGGCCGCGTGATGCTGGGCGACACGCCCTATCAGCCCAACCCTCGCGACAGCCGCTTCAACGACCCGACCTGGAGCCAGAACCCGTTTTACCGCCGGGGCCTGCAGGCCTATCTGGCCTGGCAGAAGCAGACGCGCCAGTGGATCGACGAAAGCCACCTGGATGACGATGATCGGGCACGCGCCCACTTCCTGTTCGGCATGATCAACGACGCCCTGGCGCCGAGCAATTCGCTGCTCAACCCGCTGGCCGTCAAAGAGCTGCTGAACACCGGCGGGCAAAGCCTGGTGCGTGGCCTGGCCCACTTGCTGGACGACCTGCGTCACAATGACGGCCTGCCGCGCCAAGTGGACGAACGCGCTTTCGAGGTGGGTGGCAGCCTGGCGGCGACACCCGGTGCGGTGGTGTTTCGCAACGAGCTGCTGGAGCTGATCCAGTACAAGCCGATGAGTGAAAAACAGCACGCCAGGCCCCTGCTGGTGGTACCACCGCAAATCAACAAGTTCTATATCTTCGACATGCAGGCGCACAATAGCTTCGTCCAGTACATGCTCAAGAACGGCCTGCAGGTGTTCATGATCAGCTGGCGCAACCCCGACCCGCGCCACCGCGAATGGGGCTTGTCCTCGTACGTTCAGGCGTTGGAAGAAGCGCTGAACGCCTGCCGCAGCATCAGCGGCAACCGCGACCCCAACCTGATGGGTGCCTGTGCCGGCGGCCTGACCATGGCTGCACTGCAGGGCCACCTGCAGGCCAGACATCAGCTGCGCAAGATCCGCAGCGCCACTTACCTGGTCAGCCTGCTCGACAGCAAGTTCGACAGCCCGGCCAGCCTGTTCGCCGACGAGCAGACCGTCGAGGCGGCCAAGCGCCGTTCCTATCAACGGGGTGTACTGGACGGCGGCGAGGTGGCGAGGATTTTCGCCTGGATGCGCCCCAACGACCTGATCTGGAACTACTGGGTCAACAACTACCTGCTTGGCAAAGCCCCACCCGCGTTCGACATCCTCTACTGGAACGCCGATAACACACGGCTGCCGGCGGCACTGCACGGCGACTTGCTGGACTTTTTCAAGCACAACCCGCTCACCCACCCGGCCGGCCTTGAAGTATGCGGCACGCCCATCGACCTCAAGCAGGTCGACCTGGACAGTTTTACCGTGGCCGGCAGCAACGATCACATCACCCCGTGGGACGCCGTGTATCGCTCTGCCCTGCTGCTCGGTGGCGACCGGCGTTTCGTGCTGGCCAACAGCGGGCACATTCAAAGCATCATCAACCCACCGGGCAACCCCAAGGCCTACTACCTGGAAAACCCCAAGCTTGCGAGCGATCCGCGCGCCTGGTTCTACGAGGCCAAACGCAGCGACGGCAGTTGGTGGCCGTTGTGGCTGGAATGGATCACACCGCGCTCTGGTCCGCTCAAGGCTCCCCGTACCGAGCTGGGCAATAGCACCTACCCACCGCTCGGCCCGGCGCCAGGCACCTATGTCCTGACCCGATGAGCCCGACGACCGGATGAAGACCCGCGACCGTATCCTGGAATGCGCCCTGCAGCTGTTCAACCAGCAGGGCGAACCGAACGTATCCACCTTGGAGATTGCCAACGAACTGGGCATCAGCCCGGGCAACCTGTATTACCACTTCCACGGCAAGGAACCCTTGGTGCTGGGCCTGTTCGAGCGCTTCGAGGACGCGCTGATGCCCTTGCTTGACCCACCCCTGGAAGTGCGCCTGGACGCCGAGGACTACTGGCTGTTCCTGCACCTGATTGTCGAGCACATGTCGCAGTACCGCTTCCTGTTTCAGGACCTCTCCAACCTCACTGGCCGCCTGCCAAAGCTGGCACGCGGCATGCGCAGCCTGATCAATGCCCTCAAGCGCACGTTGGCGGCGCTGTTGGCCAGCCTCAAGGGCCAGGGGCTGGTAGAGAGTGGTACGCAGGCGCTGGGGCAGCTGGTGGAGCAGATCACGATGACGCTGCTGTTCTCGCTGGATTACCAGCGTGTGCTGGGGCGCGAGGGGGATGTGGGGATCGTGGTGTACCAGGTGATGATGCTGGTGGCGCCGCATCTGCAGGCACAGGCGCGGGCAGCGGCGGAGCAGTTGGCTGTGCGCTACCTGGAGGGGTAGGCCTGCTGTTTCGGCGCTGGGGCCTTCGCGGCCATGCCCGCTCCCACAGGGCCTGCGCTGACCCGTTGATCGGCGCTGTCCCTGTGCGAGCGGGCAAGCCCGCGAAGAAGGCGATGCGGTATCAGATCAAGGTACCGGTGCCGTTTGGTGCCGACGGGGCGCTGCTGGCCGGGGCGGTGGCAGGTGTCGGTGCTGTGGTAGCGGCCGGGGCCGCGCTGGCCGCTGGGGCTGCCGGTTTCGCGGCTGCCGGCTTGGCCGGTGCTTTCTTCACCGCAGGTTTCTTCGCTGCCGCTGGCTTGGCCGCCGCAGCCTTGGCGGCGGCAGGTTTGGCCGCCGGCTTGGCAGCAGGTTTGGCCGCTGCCGTTTTAGCTGCAGGTTTGGCTGCCGCGGTTTTCGCCGCAGGCTTGGCCGCTGCTGCCTTGGCCAGTGGCTTGGCCGCTGCCTTGCTCGCAGCCGGTTTGGCCGCCGCAGCGCGCGACGAAACCGGCGTAACCGAAGCACCGGTCAGTTTCTCGATCTGCTTGGTCAGGCTGTCCACCTGCTGGTGCAGGGCCTTGATCTCGTTGCGGCTTGGCACACCCAAACGCGATATGGCGCTGTTCAGGCGCTTGTCGAAGGCTTCTTCGAGCTCGCTCCATTTGCCCAGCGCACGGTCTTTCACACCAGACACACGCGAGGTGGTCGAAGCCTTGGCGGTGTCGGCCACATCTTCAGCGGTCTTCTTCGCCTGTTTCTCGGCCTTCTCGCCATCCTTCACCAGCGAGTCGAACAGCTTGGGGCCGTCCTGGTCGATCTTCGAATAGATACCCAGCCCCGCCAGCCAGATCTTGCGGGAGTACTTCTCGATCCCGCCGACCCAGGAGCTGCTTTCTTTATCGGAATTCTTCTTGCCAGCCATCCTGCTCTCCTTATGGTTTGTGCGCGACGCGCTCAAGCAGCTCGTGCAGCTGTTCAAGCTTCACCGACAACGCCTCAACGTCATGTTTAGACGGAATGCCGAGGCGATTCAAGGCGCGTCCTACCCGCGCGTCGAAAGCTTTTTCGATCTTGTCGAGTTGAATTTCGACCTTGCCGCGTACGCGGCTGACTTCTTCAGCGGCGTCGTCGATCTGGTGGTTGGCAGCATCGAGCTCTTTGTCGATGCGTTTCTTGCCACGTTTTTCAACACCTTCGCCGGCCTTGACCAGCTCGCTGAAATACTCGGAACCTTCCTGGCCGACGCGGGCATAAGCGCCGATACCTGCCAGCCAGATCTTGCGCGCGTAGCCGCGCACCTCACCCAGCGTGCCCTGGGCGTCTTCCTTTTTCTTCACAGTCACTTTGGCCATGCTCAGTGCCTCATGTTCATCAGTGGAGGAGGATGCGCCCATGAACGCTGGGCTGATGCCTAAGGTAGGGAACAAAATTAGAAACCACACCCTAAGAACACGCATCACGACCTATCTACCTCACCCGTTACCCATGCAGCTTCTACCGTTCGCGCTCATTGACTAAACGGAGCTCGACTCGCATGGCTGTTTCCTCCTCGACAACCACCTATCGGCAGCTGGTGGCCAGCCGCTTCGCCAAACGCCCCACGCTACGTCAGCTGCTGGCTAGCGAAGGCTTCAGCGTGCTTGCCGATCGCTACCCGTGGATCGTTCGCAACTATCCGGACCTTGAAGGCCTCGAGCGTTTCACCGTGCTCAGGGCAGCACCTTCCGAGCCGCCAGTACAGCCACTGGTGCCCCTGCTGCTCGAGCACTACCTGAACGGCCGCCCCATGGACCTGGGGTCGGCGGATCAGCTCAGCATCGCACCACCGCAACCCTTCTACCCCCAGGAGCAAGGTGAAAACCCTGCCAGTCAGCCGCGAATCACGCTTGATATGGCAATGCTCAACCAGGATTTCGACACACTGCTGGCCGCTCTGGGCGATGCGTTCGAGCAGGCCCAAATCAGCTTCTGGGCCGGCACTGACGGCATTTCCGAGCGCTCCAACGTGCGCTGGCTGGCACACCTGCTGAAAGCTTCGCTGCTGAACGGGGTTGAACGCCAAGGGCTGGATGACACCGCCAAAGGCACGCTCTATCGCTTGCTGGAGAATGGGGCCGACACCCCCGCCGTCAGCGGCCTGCAGATATCGCTGGGCATGTCGGGCAACACCCAGTCGTTCACCCTGGCGGACCTTGTATTGTTCGGCCCCGATCAGGTGCTGTGGTGCAGCCCTGCGGGCAAAGTACGCCGCTACGTGGATGCAACCACCTTTGCCAGCGCCCTGCGCGACCAGTTGGCGCAAGCCTATCGCTTCGAGGCGTTCAGCTGGGCACATCGCCCCTTGCTGGGCGACCCCTTCGAACACCAGGCCACCGCCATGCTCAACAGCATTCTTGAGCGCCTCGGCCGCCTGAGCCTGGCCTCGTTCAGCACCGTCGAGGAGCTGGAACAGACGCTCGACGCCGTTACAGACCCCGCCTCCGATATTTCCGGCCAGTGGCTGGTGAACGAAGCCCAACCAGACATCGCCCTGCCGGCCTGGCTGGCTTCGGCGGCCGCCAGTGACCGCCTGCTGTACAGCGACGCAGTGCTGCGGCTATGCGCTCGCCAGGCGCAGGCGGGCAGCAAAGGTTCGCTGGACGACATCGAACCCCTGGACACCTATGCCAGAAGGCGCCTTCGCGAGCGCATGCAGCTCGACCACCCCGACCAGGCGCCGCTCGACCCTGACCTGCTGCTGATAGAGATTTCCGTCGTGGTTCCTGTGTCTTCGACAGGGCCGGCCGTGCTGCGGCACCTCAAACGCATAACCCTGACCGAGATGGCCGTAGTGCGCCTGCACACCGACCTGAACGAAGTGGCATCTGGCCTGACCTATCAGGGGCGCCAGCCGGAGCAAGCCTGGATGACCCTTGATTACCTCCAGGCACTGGTCACCGAGGTGGACATCGGCGGCCAGTACCCGGTGCACGTGGCGGCCCAGTTGCAGGCATTCGAGCATGACCCCGAACAAGTCCAGCGCTTCGCCCGAGAATGGCGTGGCAATCTGGCGTTCACGGCCCTAAAGGCGAAAATTGACGGCCAGATTGGCGAGACCGCCTGCCTGGCTGTTGTCGAATTCTGCCTGGGCAAAGCGCTGCCAGCAGAACCGTTGACCTTCTCGCCACTGGTGCTGCAACCGTTCAAGGGTGCCCCTGAAGGCGACACTGTGCAGGGCATGTTTGTGCTGCACGTCCAGGCCAGCGCCAGCTATTTGCTTTACCGCCCGTTGTTTGCCGAACAACCCTTGGCAGAACATGCCAGCCTGGATGCACTGATGGCTCAGATCCAGACCAATCCACAACTGCAACAGGACGTGCTCGACTGGGTAGATGACGAAAACCGGGCCGTCTATCAGAATGGCGGCTTCCTTCGGCCCCACCTGCATCCGCGCATGTCGAAACTGGCACACTGGCTGGGCGGTGGCACAGCGTGGACAGATGCTGCGCTGGAGTCGCTGCGGACCCCGGTTACCGTGGTGCATGAGCCTTGGCAGGGCGATCTGGACATCAAGCTGCACGAGTCGAGAGTCCAGGCGCTATTGCTTCTTGCCTCGCGCCAGACGGTCTCGAACTCACAGCAGCGCTGGGCGCTGGCCTGGCAGCTTGGCTGGATGCTGTTCAACGCCACCACGCCACTGCTGCGAGGCCCGGCGGCGGCCGTGGCCTGGGTGGTGGCTGCAGTGGCAGCATTGAAGGACGATTTGTCTGCCCTCACTCAAGGCACACCCGAAGCGCAGGCCTTGGCAGTCACTGACCTGCTGGCCAATGTCGCCATGTTGTTGATTCATGACGTTGGCAGCGTCACACCTGAGCCCCCTTCGGCCCGGCTGCAAGGCCCTCTGCCACGGCTTGAAAGCCTGGAAGCCCGACCGTCAGCTGCTGCGGCCTGGCGGGAGGCACCGGACGAAGGCGCCTGGCAATCGCCGGTTCCGACCCAAACCCACGTCACGCTGTTGAGCTGGGGCGACAACCAACGCTTGGGCAACCTTCCAGCGCCAACCCGACAAGCGCTGGGTCAACTGCAGGCCAACATTTCCCTGCAGGGGCGCACGGTGCAGCGCCAAGGCAGGCTTCGAGGGCTGTATGCCATCGAAGACCGCTACTACGTGAAGTTGCACGAGGTCGCCTACGAGGTGCTGGAAAGCGAGACAGGCCTGCGGATCATCGGCCCGCCGCAAAACGTGGATGAATGGCAAGCCCGCTGGGGTGGCAACCCGGACGGCTACCATATCGTTGGCCGCCAACGCAGTTACGGCCCCTGGCTGACACGCCGGAACGATACCTGGGTACTGGACCTCGCCCTGGCAGGTGGCATGCCGAAAAGCCGGCAGCAGATCATTGCGCAAAACCAACAGCAGTTCGACAGTTTGAACCAAGCGGTGTCTGCCAATCACAATGCCCTGAAAAAGATCAAGCCGCTGCTGGATGCCAACCAGCAATTGATGACCGACTACGATGCCGAGGCGAACGCCTTCGGGAAGGCCCTGGCCAGGGCAGGTGGCCAGGCAGCCATGGACGAACACTTGCAGCAACAGAACCGGGACCTGGCTGCCCGGCGTCTCGAGCTTATGCCGCAGATTCGCACGATATCGCTGTGCCTGGAAAAACAAGCGTCACTGCTGCAGACCAATGCCTCCCTCCTGCGCCAGCTGATGGAGCCCAGGTTCGCCAGGCTCGACCCGCTAGGCACCGCCCGACGCAGCCTGGGTGTCCTTTCCGAAACGCAGGTCGAGAACGACATCCTCTTGCTTCGCCGTCTGCTGGAACAATCGGACCACCAGGGCCTTGAGCAAAAATCTGTCGGCCTGAAAAAAGTGCCTGTGACCGATGAGCAAAAACAGCGCCATGTTTCGTTTCGCCAGGCAGTGCGTGACACGCTGGACATCGTCAGCCGCCTGCGCACGGTCAGTGAGCGGCTTGACACCCTCTTGCCCCGAATGCTGGAGGACCCGCTGATCACGTTCCCGAACAAGGACAAGAAAGCCAAGGTCGAAGCGGCCATCGCGCTGCGGCCCTATTCAACACTGGTCATTCGTGCGCAGCAGCTGAGCGACATGGCGTACCTGTTGCTGGACAAGACGCGCCTGACCGAACAGGTGGCCATCGATCTTCTACCGGTGCAGCAATCACTGGACAGCAGGCAGTTCTCACAAACCGTCTGGACACATGATGGGATCGCGACTGCAAACCTGCCCCAGGAAGAGCAGGCAGCGTTGCTCGGCGACGCATTGCGCGAGTATGAGACCACGCTCGGCAAGGCCCAGTACCTACAATCCTTCGAGCATCCGGCCATCGACCAGACCATACTGCAAGCGTACATCGAGGAATTGTCGGTACTGGTGCACATCACGGAATCACAACTAGCCAGCGCCCTGGTCAACGTCGACAGCGGCGCAAGCCCCGCCCCCGCCCCAGTGATGTACCGTGTACATCCTCGCAAGAGCATGGTGATCAGGACGGCGCAAGGTCGCAGGTTACTGGTTGACCGGGCGCAAGGCAGCAACCGGGCGGTTCAACATGACCCCGTCACTCAGCAACCTGCCAGCACCTTCGAGCAGCGCGACGGCGAGTGGTTCGAGCTGGCACCGGCGGAACCACCGGTGGCCCTCGACACCTCCGAACTGCGCCAGCGCGCCACCAGCCTGCTCGCCAGCCGTGAGGAGCGAATCGCCAAGGCCGCACGCCATATCCACGAGCCGAATGCCCTGTCCAACCTCATGGACTGGCATATCGAAGACATGCTCGAGATCGCCGTCAAAATCAAGGGCATCAAGGACGATCCCCGGTTGGCCGCGTTAACTGGCGAACTGCGTGAAGCGGTAGCCTACGTGCGGGCGGAGAAACAACGGCTGCTTACCCAGTCCTACCTCACCACACATCACCCCGATGCCACCGCATTGCGCTACCTGCATGAACAACAGCGCCTGCAGATCACGCCAACCGTGGCAAGGAAACCGACGCGTCGCGCGGATGATTTTCTGGACGTGTATGAGATCAGAGACACGCATGCCCCCACAGCGGTGCTTTGGGAGGCGCATTTTCATTACCGCAGCAAGCAGGCCAGCGCCCTCGACTTCGCCAAGGGTCACTTGAAGTTCTGGGAGCCCCGGAGCCTGGAGCGAGAGGAACAACTCAAGCAGGCCACAACCGCCGAGCGGATCAAGATCTACCGGGGCGATCTGAAGCGCGAAGATGTGGCAGACATCATACCGTTCCCTGCCGATTGATCGTGGGACGGGCCGACCTCGGTCGGCCCGTCAGGCTCAGACCAGCGCCTTGTCCAGCGCCCGCTCGATTTCACCCTTGATGGTGCCGCTCATCATCGACAGCATCATGCCCAGTTTCAGCTCCACACGGATGATGTCTTCGCCAATGTGCACGCTGCCGTTGGCGCCGCTGCGCGCCACATCGACCCGGTCACCGTTCCAGGTGGCCTTGAGGTCGTATTCGCGGCTGAGCTTGTCGACCAGCGCTTGCGCCTTGGCGCGGGCAGCATCGCGGCCGAGGGAGTGTTTGCGTTCAACGCTGATCTGGGTCATACGGGCATTCCTGAAGATGTAGACATAATTGGCATTATGCCCGCCCCTGCCCACTGGCACACCCCGCCAAGACAAATCCGCCCGTTCGCCCTAGAATGGCGGTAATTTTTTCCGGTGAAGCGATATGAACGACCAGCGCAAAGGCGACCACGCCGAACCCACCACCCACTTTGGTTACCAGGACGTACCTGAAAGCCAGAAGGCGAAAAAAGTCGCCGAAGTGTTCCACTCGGTGGCAGCCAAGTACGACCTGATGAACGATGTGCTTTCCGGCGGCATGCACCGCCTGTGGAAGCGCTTTACCATCGAGCTGTCGGGCGTGCGCAGCGGCAACCGGGTGCTGGACATCGCCGGCGGTACCGGTGACCTGGCTGCCAAGTTCTCGCGCCTGGTCGGCCCGACGGGTCAGGTGGTGCTGGCCGACATCAACGAGTCGATGCTCAAGGTTGGCCGTGACCGCCTGCTGGACCGTGGTGTAGCCGGCAACATCGAGTTCGTCCAGGCCGACGCCGAAAAACTGCCGTTCCCGGACAACCATTTCGACTGCGTGACCATCGCGTTCGGCCTGCGCAACGTCACCCACAAGGACGAAGCCATCCGTTCGATGCTGCGCGTGCTCAAGCCCGGTGGCCGCCTGCTGATCCTGGAATTCTCCAAACCGACCAGCAAGCTGATGTCCAAGGCCTACGACGCCTATTCGTTCGCCTTCATGCCGCTGGCGGGCAAGCTGATCACCAACGACGCCGAAAGCTACCGTTACCTCGCCGAATCGATCCGCATGCACCCGGACCAGGAAACCCTGAAGAGCATGATGGTCGAGGCCGGTTTCGACCGCGTCACCTACCACAACATGACCAGCGGCATCGTTGCCGTGCACCGGGGGATCAAACCCTGATGCTGCTGGCCGGGCTGCTCGCCAGCGTCGAACATGGCCTGAACCGCGTCCTGCGCATGGACAGCACGGCCCTGCCGCGGCTGGCCGCGCTGGAAGGCAAGGTCATCGAGATAGACTGCCGCCAACCGGCCCTGCAGGTCTTCATCCTGCCCGATGAAGACGGCCTGATGCTCGCCGCCCACTGGGAGGGCGAGGTCGACTGCAGCCTGCGCGCACCGGCCGGCAGCCTGGCGCAACTGGCCTTGGCCGGGGACAAGACCGCCGTGCTGCACAGCCCGCAGGTCGAACTGCATGGCGACAGCGCCGTGCTGCTTGACCTGTTCGGCGTGCTGCAGGACCTGGAACTGGACTGGGAGCACGAACTGCAACGCTGGCTCGGCCCGGTCGCCACGGCACTGCTGGCAGGCCACATCCGCCTGCGTGCACGCTGGACCCGGCAGGGCCTGGCGCGCTTCAGCCAGAACCTTTCCGAGTACCTGGCCGAAGAGTCCCGCGCCCTGGTAGGCAAACGCGAAGCCGAAGCCGCCTTCAGCGAACTCGATGCCCTGAAGCTCGATACAGAACGCCTCGAGGCGCGCATCAAGCGCCTCTCCCGATCCCTTGATACCAGCGAAAACGCATGAAGCTGCTCGCCGTCCGCCGTCTTTTTCGCATCCAGCGTGTGGTGATTCGCTACCGTCTCGATGACCTGCTGTTCGATCAGCCATTGCTGCCCTGGTGGCTGGCCAGCCTGCGCCTGCTGATGCCGTGGCGCTGGCTGCCACGCAAGCCCACTGAGCTCAGCCGTGGCGCGCGCCTGCGCCTGGCGTTGCAGGACCTGGGCCCGATCTTCATCAAATTTGGCCAACTGCTGTCCACCCGCCGCGACCTGCTGCCCACCGATATCGCCGACGAGCTGATGTTGCTGCAGGACCGCGTGCCGCCGTTCGACCCGAAACAGGCCGTGGCACTGATTGAAGCGCAGCTGGGCGCGAAGGTTGGTGAGGTGTTCAGCCGCTTCGACGTCGAACCGCTGGCCTCGGCCTCGGTGGCCCAGGTGCACGCCGCACGCCTCAAGACGGGCGAAGAGGTGGTAGTCAAGGTCGTGCGCCCGGGCCTGAAGCCGGTGATCGCCCAGGACCTGGCCTGGCTGTTCCTGATTGCCAAGGCCGCCGAGCGCGCCTCGGCGGATGCCCGCCGCCTGCACCCGGTGGAAATCGTCGGCGACTACGAAAAAACCATTTACGACGAGCTCGACCTGCTGCGCGAGGCTGCCAACGCCAGCCAGCTGCGGCGCAACTTCGAAGGCTCCGAGCTGATGTACGTGCCCCAGGTCTACTGGGACCTGTGCCGCCCTAAAGTGCTGGTGATGGAGCGCATCTACGGCGTACCGGTGACCGACATGGCCACCCTGGCCGACCAGCGCACTGACATGAAGCTGCTGGCCGAGCGCGGGGTGGAGGTATTCTTCACCCAGGTTTTCCGCGACAGCTTCTTCCACGCCGACATGCACCCGGGCAACATCTTTGTCAGTACGGTCAAGCCGTGGAGCCCGCAGTACATCGCCATCGACTGCGGCATCGTCGGCAGCCTGACCGCCGAGGACCAGGATTACCTGGCGCGCAACCTGTTTGCCTTCTTCAAGCGTGACTACCGCCGCGTTGCCGAGTTGCATATCGACTCCGGCTGGGTGCCGGCGCATACCAAGGTCAACGAATTCGAAGCGGCGATCCGCACCGTGTGCGAACCAATCTTCGAAAAACCGTTAAAGGATATTTCCTTCGGCCAGGTGCTGATGCGCCTGTTCCAGACGGCGCGGCGCTTCAACATGGAAGTGCAGCCGCAACTGGTGCTGCTGCAAAAGACCCTGCTCAACATCGAGGGCCTGGGCCGCCAGCTGTACCCCGACCTGGACCTGTGGAGCACCGCCAAACCCTACCTCGAACGCTGGATGCGCGACCGCTACAGCCCCAAGGCCGTGCTCGGCAACATTCATGGGCAGGTGGAGCAGTTGCCGCACCTGACCAACATGGCCCGAGACCTGCTCGAACGCCTGTCGCAACCGCACCTGCACGATCCGCAAATGCCGGAACGCCGCCAGGGTGATCGCTGGGCACTGCGCCTGCTGGGCGCCGGCCTGCTCGGTGGCGGCGCGGTGCTGGCCGCTGGCGCCGCCGAGGCCGCCAGCCTGGCCGCCCCTGCAGCCTGGCCGGCCTGGCTGATGCTGGCCGCAGGCCTTTACCTGATCGTGCGCCAATAGCCAGCCGCGCCTGCGGCTGGCACACTAGCGCAAAGGGCCCGATACAGGAGCGGGCCCGCTTTGGAGTCGACGATGAAAGACTGGCTGGACGAGATCAAGTGGAACAGCGACGGCCTGGTACCGGCAATCGCCCAGGACCACAAGACCGGACGCGTGCTGATGATGGCCTGGATGAACCGCGAATCGCTGGCGCTGACCGCCAGCGAACAGCGCGCCATCTACTGGTCGCGTTCGCGAGGCAAGCTGTGGCGCAAGGGCGAAGAGTCCGGGCATGTGCAGAAGCTGCATGAAATGCGCCTGGACTGCGACGCCGACGTGATCATCCTGATGGTCGAACAACTGGGCCATATCGCTTGCCATACCGGTCGGGAAAGCTGCTTCTACCGCGTCCATGAAGACGGCCAGTGGAAAATCGTCGACCCGGTCCTCAAGGACCCGGATGCCATCTACAGCGCAGGACACTGACATGAGCGACACCCTCAACCGCCTGGCCGAAGTGCTTGAAGAACGCAAGCAAGCGGCGCCTGACAGCTCCTATGTGGCCAGCCTGTACCATAAAGGCCTGAACAAGATCCTCGAAAAGCTCGGCGAAGAGTCGGTCGAAACGATCATTGCCGCCAAGGATGCTGCCGTCAGCAAGGATTACAGCGATGTCATCTACGAAACCGCCGACCTGTGGTTTCATAGCCTGGTGATGCTCAGCGCGCTGGGCCAGCATCCGCAAGCCGTGCTGGATGAGCTGGACCGCCGTTTCGGGCTGTCCGGGCACGATGAAAAGGCCGCTCGACAGCCTTCGGCTTGAGCACAACGCATTCTAGGAGAGCACCATGGGTATTTTTGACTGGAAACACTGGATCGTCCTGCTGGTTGTCGTGGTCCTGGTGTTCGGCACCAAGAAGCTGAAAAACTTCGGCAGTGACCTGGGCGAGTCGATCAAGGGCTTCCGCAAGGCCATGAACGAAGAAGAAACCAAGCCGGCCGAGCAAACGCCGCCGCCAGCCCAACCGGTGCCGCCGGTGCAAAACACTGCCCAGCCGCAACAAGGCCACACCATCGAAGGCCAGGCCCAACCGGTCCAAGAGCCGCAGCGGAAAGACTGACCCATGTTCGGCATCAGTTTCAGCGAGCTGCTACTCGTAGGTCTGGTCGCGCTGCTGGTGCTCGGCCCCGAGCGCCTGCCCGGAGCCGCGCGCACGGCAGGCCTGTGGATTGGCCGGCTCAAACGCAGCTTCAACAGCATCAAGATGGAAGTGGAGCGCGAAATTGGCGCCGACGACATCCGCCGCCAGCTGCACAACGAGCACATCCTGCAGATGGAAGAGGAAGCCAAGCGCATCCTCAACCCGATGACGCCACCCGCGCAGCCGCCGGTAACCACGGCCAGCGTGCAGCCACCTGCCGGGCTCGAAGCCAGGCCGGTCGAAGCACCTGCTGCCCCGGCCGTACCCTCTGAACCGCCTCAACCGCCGCGAGCCCCATGAGCGAGAATCCGGAACACGACCAGCCGATGCCGCTGGTCTCGCACCTGACCGAACTGCGCACCCGCCTGCTGCGCTGCGTTGCCGTCATTTTCCTGATCTTTGCCGGGCTGTTTTCCTTCGCCCAGCAAATTTACACCTTGGTCTCGGCGCCGCTGCGCGACCATTTGCCGGCCAACGCGACGATGATCGCCACCGACGTGGCCTCGCCGTTCCTTACGCCGTTCAAGCTGACCATGATCGTGTCGCTGTTCCTGGCCATTCCGTTCATTCTCCAGCAGATCTGGGGCTTTATCGCGCCAGGCCTGTACCGCCATGAAAAACGCATTGCCATTCCGCTGCTGGTGTCGAGCATTCTGTTGTTCTACGCCGGTATGGCCTTTGCCTATTTCCTCGTGTTCCCGCTGATGTTCAAGTTCTTTGCCGCCGCCACCCCGGCAGGCGTGGCAATGATGACCGACATCGCCAACTACCTCGACTTCGTGATGACGCTGTTCTTCGCCTTTGGCGTTGCCTTCGAAATCCCGGTGGCGGTGGTGTTGCTGGTGTGGATAGGCGTGGTCGACGTGAAGTACCTGAAGAAGATTCGCCCTTACGTGATCATCGGCTGCTTCGTGGTCGGCATGATCCTCACCCCGCCGGACATTTTCTCCCAGACCCTGCTGGCCGTACCTATGTGGCTATTGTTCGAGGTCGGCGTGCTATGTGGCAGCCTGATCCGCAAGCGTAGCGCCCACGACGAAGCAGCCAACGACCACAACGACCAGCCACCAGCGACCCAACCGTGAACCTGTTGCTCCTCGAAGAGGCCGACTTCGTCTCGGCCGACCGCGTCGTTCTCGCCGACCGGCGCTTCACCCACATGCAGGAGATCCACCGCGTGGCGGTGGGCGACCACCTGCGGGTGGGCCGGCTCAACGGCCTGATGGGCCAAGCCACGGTACTGCGCCTGGAAAAGCACGAAGCCGAACTTGAAGTGACCTTCGACCAGCAGCCACCGGCCAAGCTGCCGTTGACCTTGGTACTGGCAGTGCCGCGGCCAAAAATGCTGCGACGGCTGTTCCAGACCGTGGCGACCCTCGGCGTATCACGGCTGATTCTGGTGAACAGCTACAAGGTCGAGAAAAGCTTCTGGCAAACACCTTTCCTGCAGCCCGAGAGCATTCGCGAAAACCTGATCCTCGGCCTGGAACAGGCGCGTGACACGGTGCTGCCCGAGGTGATCATCGAGAAACGGTTCAAGCCTTTCGTCGAAGATCGGCTGCCCGCCATCGCCGCGGGCACCCTGGGCCTGGTCGGTCACCCCGGCCCCTACCCTGCCTGCCCGCGTGCCGTGGAACAACCCGTAACCCTGGCCATCGGCCCCGAGGGCGGCTGGATACCCTACGAAATCGAGCTGCTGGGCAAGGCTGGCCTGGCACCGGTGCAACTGGGTGATCGCATCCTGCGGGTAGAGACCGCCGTGACTGCGCTGCTTTCGCGTATTTTCTGACGCAAACGCCACTTTTTTGGCCATCAAGTTTCCCTCCCCCGGGCCGATGGCCTTGGCAACACAACAACTATTTGTGCTGCCAAGCCGCCGGGGAGTCGTACATGTATCAATGGTTAGCCCAATCGCTGGGCAATGTGAGCGTGAATCGCAAACTGGGGCTGGGTTTCGGCCTGGTGCTGCTGTTGACCCTGGCTATTACCCTGGCCGGCTGGCACGGCATGGACAGCATCATCGACCGCGGCGACAAGCTGGGTAACATCTCGGTCATCCAGCAGTACACCCAGGAACTGCGCATCGCCCGCCAGCATTACGAGCGCCGCAGTGATGACGCATCGGTGGCCGAGCTGGAGAAAGCACTGGCCAACCTCGACCGCCAGGTGCAGCTGATGCTCGGCCAGATCGAACACCCCGCCGACCGCCAGCGCCTGGAGCAGCAGCGCGAGGCGGTGCGCATCTACCAGCAGGCGTTCAACGAGCTGAAGCAGGCGGGCCAGCGCCGCGAGGCCAGCCGTAGCGTGCTCGGCGACAGCGCCGACAAGGCGGCAGAGCTGATCGGGCGCGTCCAGCGCGGCCTCCTGCAAGCTGGCGATATCAGCCAGTACCAGCACGCGGTAGACGTCAGCGCCCTGCTGCAACAAGCGCGTTTCCAGGTGCGTGGCTACACCTACAGCGGCAATACCGACTTCCAGCAAACAGCGCTGAAGGCCATCGACCAGGCCCTGGCCGAGCTGCGTGCATTGCCAGCCAAAGTGCCGGCCGAACATGCCGCCGGTCTCGACGATGCCGCCACCGCCATGGGCGGCTACCGTGATGCGGTCACCCAGTTCGGCAATGCCCAGGCTGCCAGCGAGCAGGCCCTGCAGCACATGGCCGAGCAAGGTACGTTGCTGCTGCAGACCAGCCAGGCGATGACCACCTCGCAGACCGCCGTGCGGGACGCCGGGGCCACCCAGGCCAAGACCCTGCTCGCCGTGGCCACCGGGTTGGCCTTGGCCCTCGGCCTGCTGGCGGCATGGGCTATTACCCGGCAGATCATCATTCCCCTGCGCCAGACCCTGCGCGCCGCGGAGCGGGTCGCCAGTGGCGACTTGACCCAGAACCTGCAGGTAAACCGCCGCGACGAACTGGGCCAGTTGCAAGCGAGCATGCAGCGCATGACCCAAGGCCTGCGCGAACTGATCGGCGGCATCGGTGACGGTGTCACTCAGATCGCCAGTGCCGCAGAGGAGCTGTCGGCGGTGACTGAGCAGACCAGCGCCGGGGTCAACAACCAGAAGGTCGAAACCGACCAGGTTGCGACCGCCATGAACCAGATGACGGCCACCGTGCACGAAGTGGCACGCAATGCCGAACAGGCCTCGGAAGCTGCCTTGATGGCCGACCAGCAGGCCCGCGAAGGCGACCGCGTGGTGGGCGAGGCCGTGGCGCAGATAGAGCGGCTGGCGGGTGAAGTGATCAACTCCAGCGAAGCGATGAACCAGCTCAAGACTGAAAGCGACAAGATCGGCAGTGTGCTCGACGTGATCAAGTCGGTGGCCCAGCAAACCAACCTGCTGGCCCTGAACGCCGCGATCGAAGCCGCCCGCGCTGGGGAGGCCGGGCGTGGTTTTGCCGTGGTCGCCGACGAGGTGCGCAGCCTGGCCCAGCGCACCCAGCAGTCGACTGAAGAGATCGAAGAGCTTATCGCCGGCCTGCAAAGCGGCACACAACGGGTGGCCAGCGTGATGGACAACAGCCGCCAGCTGACCGACAGCAGCGTCGAGCTGACCCGCCGTGCCGGTACCTCTCTGGAAACCATCACCCGCACGGTGTCTTCGATCCAGGCGATGAACCAGCAGATTGCAACTGCTGCAGAGGAACAGACCGCCGTCGCCGAGGAGATCAACCGCAGCGTGATGAATGTGCGGGATATATCCGACCAGACCTCGGCGGCAAGTGAAGAGACGGCCAGTTCCAGTGTGGAGCTGGCGCGGCTGGGGACCCACCTGCAGGGGTTGGTGGGGCGGTTCAAACTCTGACCCCGCCATTTCAGCTTCGCCGCACCTATTGCCGGGGGCGCTTTGCGGCCCTTTTTGCGACGCCTGGCAGCCTCCGCAGAGGCTGCGCCGCAGGGCGATTCTTCCTACAGTCGCCAGTGATTATTCCTACCTGATTATCAGGTCAAGTCCTACAGCTCCCCTGCCGATTGGCAGAGATGTGATGCCAGCAATGCGCCTGCATCCTCCCTCTCATTCGCTCGGAGACGCTCTATGTTCGCCTACCTCAACCGCAAGCTTGGCAATATCAGTGTCGCTGCCAAGCTGGCCCTCGGCTTCGCCGTAGTGCTGCTGCTCACACTGGCCACCACCATCAGCGGGTGGCGCGCCCTGGATGACGCCATCGTGCGCTCACAGCAACTCAGCGAAATAGGCCTGATCAACGACCTGACCAAAGACCTGCGGGCAGAACGCATCACCTACCGCGTGCTCAACGACGACACCAGCAAAGCGCGCATCAGCAGCATCCTCGAACAACTCAACAGCATGCTGACCACCCTGCAAAAACGCAGCAACGTCGATGAATCAAGACAGTTGCTGACCGAAAAGCTGGCGCTGTTACAGCGCCTGCGCGGCGATTTCAGCGAATTGCAACGTAGCACCGGTAACCGCAGCACGCTGCGCGAAGCCATGCAGGCTCGGGAACAGGCACTTAATGATGCGATCGACGAGCTGCAGACCCAAGCCCTGCTGAGGATGCCAGCCGACAGCCAGCAAAGTGGTGTTCTGGGCCTGATGGACACCCTCACCCGGCAGGTCGAAGGGGCCAATCAGCAAAGCCTGGTGCCAGCCTATACCTTCACTCCGGTCGAGGATTTCGCAAAAGTCGGCGACAACGCCCTGGATGCTGCCAAAAATAGCCTTGGGCAACTGCTTGCCGGCCTTGCGCCGCTGGGTTTGCCACGCGCAGTCAGCGAGCAGCCCGGTGTCGAGCTGGCCAAGTACCGCGCCGCCCTGGACGAGTACCGCCACGCCGCCATACGTGTCGAGCAGCTGCAGAACAATATGGAAAATATGGGCAATGAGCTGCGCGCGGTCAGCCTCGAATTGGGTAAACGCAAGGTCGAACAACGTGACAGCGAAGCCTTGGCCGCACGCTCGCTGCTGACCAGTGTGGCGCTGCTGGCACTGGCGGTGGGCGTACTGGCTGCGTGGCTGATCACCTTGCAGATCACCCAACCGCTGCGCCAGACGCTGGCCGTAGCCGCACGTATCGCCAAGGGTGACCTGAGCCAGGTTGACGCAGTGCAACGCCGTGATGAAATGGGCCAGCTGCAAAGCAGCATGCGCGAAATGACCTTGAGCCTGCGCGAGTTGATCGGCGGCATCGACCAGGGGGTCGGGCAGCTGTCACAGGCTGCTACACAACTGGCGGCCAGCAGCGAGGACACCAAGCTGCGCATCAACCAGCAGCGCGAGGAAACCGACCAGGTGGCTACCGCCATGAACCAGATGAGCGCAACCGTGCAGGAAGTGGCACAGAATGCCGAACAAGCCTCGCAGGCCGCGACCAACGCTGACCAGCAGGCGCAGATGGGCGACCAGGTCGTGTCCGAAGCCATCGGCCGTATCGAGCAACTGGCCGGGCAGATGGATCATTGCCTGGCGGCCATGCAGCACCTGGCGGGCGAAAGCCAGCGCATTGGCAGCATCCTTGACGTGATCAAGTCGGTGTCCGAACAGACCAACCTGCTGGCGCTGAACGCCGCCATCGAGGCGGCCCGTGCAGGCGAAGCCGGCCGTGGCTTTGCCGTGGTGGCCGATGAAGTACGCGGTTTGGCCCAGCGTACCTCGACGGCGACCGAGGAGATTGGCCAGCTGATCGACAGCCTGCACAACGGTACGGACGACGTGACCCGTTTGCTGGACAGCAGCAAGCGCCTGACCGAGCAGAGCGTGGCGCTGAGCCGCAGGGCCGGGCAGGCGCTGAGCCAGATCACCGACACAGTGTCGAGCATCCAGGGCATGAACCAGCAGATTGCCACGGCCAGCGAAGAACAGAGCGTGGTGGCCGAGCAAATCAACCGAAGCGTGATCAATGTGCGGGATGTGTCGGATCAGACCAGTGCGGCCAGTGAGCAGACGGCGGCTTCGAGCGGGGAGCTTGAGCAGCTGGGGCAGCAGTTGCGGGGGATGGTGGGGCGGTTCAACCTGTGAAATGCCGGGGCCGCATTGCGGCCCATTCGCGGGACAAGCCCGCTCCCACAAGCATCACGCACCCTGACAGCAGCCGGGCACCTGTGGAAGCGGGCTTGTCCCGCGAAGAGGCCGGTGCGGTTACAGCACCTGGCGCAGGAACGCCTGCGCGCGCGGGTCCTTCGGCGCATCGAAGAACGCCCCAGGCGCGGCATCTTCAAGCAGCTTGCCATGGTCGAAGAACAGCACCCGGTCCGCCACTTCGCGGGCAAACCCCATTTCGTGGGTGACGCAGACCATGGTCATGCCTTCCTGGGCCAGGGTCTTCATCACGTCCAGCACCTCGCCGACCATTTCCGGGTCCAGCGCCGAGGTCGGCTCGTCAAACAGCATCACTTTCGGGTCCATCGCCAGGGCGCGGGCAATTGCCACCCGCTGTTGCTGGCCGCCGGACAGGCGCGACGGGTACTCGTTGGCCTTCTGCGAAATACCCACCTTCTCCAGCAACGCCCGGGCCTTGGCTTCACGCTCGGCCTTGTTGCGCTTGCGCACCACCTTCTGCGCCAGGCACAGGTTTTCGAGCACGGTCATGTGCGGGAACAGGTTGAAGTGCTGGAACACCATGCCGACTTCGCGGCGGTAGGCGTTGATGTCGGTCTTTGGGTCGGCCAACTGCAGGCCGTCGATGGCCACATGGCCTTCGTCGAAATGCTCCAGGCCGTTGAGGCAGCGCAGGAAGGTCGACTTGCCCGAGCCCGATGGGCCGAGCACTACCACCACTTCGCCCTTGGCGACCTGGGTGGTGACATTGTCCACAGCCCGGACCACTTGGCCACGGGTGTCGAACACTTTCAGCAGGTCACGGACTTCAATCACTTTGCGCAAGCCTCCGCTCGAGCCGGCTGGCCAGGTGCGACAGCGGCAGGTTGATCAGCAGGTACAGACCTGCCACGCAGAACCAGATCTCGAAGGTCGAGAACGAGGTGGTGATGGCCTCGCGGCCGCTTTTGGTCAGTTCGGTAATCGCAATCACCGAGACCAGCGAGGTGTCCTTGACCAGGCTGATGAACTGGCCAGCCAACGGCGGCAGCACGCGTTTGAAGGCTTGCGGCAAGATCACGTGCCGCATTGACTGGCCAGCGTTCAGGCCCAGCGAGCGGGCGGCTTCGTTCTGGCCCTTGGCGATGGACTGCACGCCAGCACGGACGATTTCCGCCACGTAGGCGCCCGTGAACAGTGCCAGCGCGGCCACCCCGGCAAACTCGCGGGACAGGTTGAGGACGGTGCCGATGAAGAAGTAGAAAATGAAAATCTGCACCAGCAGCGGCGTGCCACGCACCAATTCGACATAGACGGTTGAAAGGTCGCGCAGGGTCGGGTTGCTGGACAACCGGCACAGCCCAGCGAACAGGCCGATGACCAGGCCCAGGGCGCCAGACACCACCGACAGCCACAATGTGGTCCACAGGCCCCAGGCCAGCGGGCCGGCTGCCCAGTGGCGGGTGACACCGATCTGGTCGCCTTCGGCAACATCGTCGCCGCGGCTCAGTTGCAGGCTGTCCTTGGCCACGTCGAGCACCTGCTCGTCACCTTGCTCGTCCTTCAGTGTGACGCGAGCGTTATCGCCGGCAATGACGATGTCCTGCACGGTGCCGTTACCGGCGGCGCGCTGTACGTCCTCGGCCTTGTAGGCGAAGTACTGGGGTACACGGTTCCAGCGCCACTCGTAGGACATCATCGAGGTGGCCATGTACAGGCTGATCGCCAGGCCGACCAGCACCAGGGCGGTCAGCCCGTGCCAGGGCCACTGGGCTTTCTTGTGTTTGATCACGTGGGGTACTTCCGTAAATGCGAACGCGCAGGGTTTGCCTGCGCGTCGGGGTCAAAGCCGGGCTTGTGGCCTGGGCCTTATTCCATGTCCTTCAGCCAGTCCTTGTTCTTGAACCACTTGTCGTGAATACGATCGTAGGTCCCGTCATGCTTGATCTGGTGCAGGAAGTTGTTGATGAAGTTGATGCTGTCGTAGTCGCCTTTCTTCAGGCCGAAGGCCAGCGGCTCGTAGGTGAAGGGCTCTTCGAGGAACAGCAGCTTGCCGGCACCGGCCTTCTCCACGGCGACCACGTTGTACGGCGCGTCATAAACGAAGGCGTCAGCCTTGCCGTTGACCACGTCCATGACCGCTTCCTGTTCGTTGTCGTAGCCGTGGTACTTGGCTTTGCCGATCAGCTTCTTGGAGACCATTTCGCCGGTGGTGCCCAGCTTGGACGTCAGGCGGTACTTCTCGTTGTTCAGGTCCTTGTACGACTTGATCTCGCCCGCCAGCTCCTTGCGGATCAGCAGGGTCTGGCCAACCACGATGAAGGGTTCGCTGAAGTTCAGGCGCAGGTTGCGTTCCTGGGTCAGGGTCATGCCGCTGCCGATCATGTCGAACTTGTCGGTCAACAGGGCCGGGATGATGCCGTCATAGGCGGTGGACACGGCCTCGAACTTGACGCCCATGGACTTGGCCATGGCCTTGAGAATGTCGACTTCGAAGCCGATGATCTCACCACGCTTGTTGGTCATCTGGAACGGCATGTAGGTCGGGTCCATGCCCACCTTCAGGGTACCGCGCTTGACCGCGTCATCAATGGCGCCTGCCTGGGCCGCAGTTACAGCGACCAGGGCGGTTACACCGACCAGCAGTCGCGAAAGGTATTGCTTGATCATCACCAAGTCCCCTAGCAAGAAAAGTAGCGAATCTTATTGTGTTGGCACGGCCGTACTGGCCGAGGCGTCGTATCGGAATGGGATGCTAACGCATGGCGGCTCGGGGACCTAGCGCCGGGGGGGACTTTGTTGGCCAAAATCGAATGCATGGGCTGTTAAAAGCTTCGCGGGGCAAGCCCGCTCCCACAGGGACCGCACAGCATTCAACAACTGTGAGGTCCCTGTGGGGGCGGGCTTGCCCCGCGAATGGACGGATCAGGCGCCGACGAGTGCCGGTTGGCCTTCATTCTCCGGATGCAGCGGCAACAACGGCGAATGCGGGTCATTTTTGATCGACGCGCGCCACACATCGATCCACGCCGCGTTGTGCTCTGCCCATACCTGCTCGTGCAGGCGGGCCAGCGCAACCGGGTCGCTGAGCAGGGCCAGGCGAGTATTGAGGTCCAGCCCTTTCGGCCCGACTTCCATGGCCTTGGCCACGCGCTCGGCACGCAGCGCTTCGATCGGCGCCGCCTGGCCATGACGGGCAGTGGCCATGGCACAGGCCAGGGCGTTCTGCCGGGGGTCGACCACAGCCCGCACAAAGCCGTCATGCAGGGCATGCCAGCGGTTTTCGTGGGTGTACTGGTCGGTGGCCAGCAACTCTTGTGGGGTGGCGTATTCCTCCGGGATGAGGAACAGCTTCTCGTCCTTGGCCGCAAGGCCCAGGCGAGTGCGGCTGGAAATCACCGAAACCGGGATCGACAGCACCAGCGAGCCAACGATTGGCGCCAGCCACCACAGGAAGCTCGGGTTCAACCACGCCACCAGCGCGGCCCAGGCAATACCCAGCAGGGTTTGCGGACCATGGCGACGCACAGCCTCGCTCCACGGCGTGGAGTCGTCGTCACGCTGTGGCGAGTTCCAGGTCGCCGCCCAGCCGAGGAACGCGGCCAGCACGAAGCGGGTGTGGAAGATCATGCGCACCGGTGCCAGCAGCATGGAGAACAGCATCTCCATCAGCATCGACAGGGTGACCTTGATCCGCCCGCCAAACTCGACGGCGCCCTTGGCCCAGATCAGGATGATGCTGAGCAGCTTGGGCAGGAACAGCAGCACGATGGTGGTGGAGAACAGCGCCACGGCCTTCTCCGGGTGCCACTGTGGCCATAGCGGGTAGAGCTGGTACGGCTCGATGAAGTACTGCGGCTCCATCAGGGTGTTGGTCGCCAGCAACGCCGTCGACAGCACCAGGAACAGGAACCACAGCGGCGCCGACAGGTACGACATCACCCCGGTGAGGAACACCGCACGGTGCACTGGGTGCATGCCCTTGACCAGGAACAGGCGGAAGTTCATCAGGTTGCCGTGGCACCAGCGCCGGTCGCGCTTGAGCTCGTCGAGCAGGTTGGGCGGCAGCTCTTCGTAACTGCCCGGCAGGTCGTAGGCGATCCATACGCCCCAGCCGGCACGGCGCATTAGCGCAGCTTCGACAAAGTCGTGGGAGAGAATCGCACCGGCAAACGCCCCCTTGCCCGGCAACGGCGCCAGGGCGCAGTGCTCGATGAACGGCTTCATGCGGATGATCGCGTTGTGGCCCCAGTAGTGCGACTCGCCCAGCTGCCAGAAGTGCAGGCCAGCGGTGAACAGCGGGCCGTACACGCGGGTGGCAAACTGCTGCATGCGTGCATACAGGGTATCCATGCCCGAGGCTCTAGGCCCGGTCTGGATGATGCCGGCGTCCGGGTTGGCCTCCATCAGGCGCACCAGGCTGCTCAGGCACTCGCCGCTCATGACGCTGTCTGCGTCCAGCACGACCATGTACTTGTACTCGCCCCCCCAGCGACGGCAGAAGTCGTCGAGGTTACCGCTCTTGCGCTTCACACGGCGCCGACGGCGGCGGTAGAAGATGCGGCCGAAGCCTTTGGTTTCGCGGCACACGTCCAGCCAGGCTTGTTGTTCGGCCACGGCAATGTCGGTGTCGTTGGTGTCGCTGAGCACGAAGAAGTCGAAGCGGTCGAGGTTGCCGCTGGCGGCCACCGACTCGAACGTTGCGCGCAGACCGGCGAACACGCGAGGCACGTCTTCGTTGCAGATCGGCATCACCAGTGCGGTACGCGCCTCGGGTGCAATCGGCTCGTTGCCGGCGCTGCTGCCCGAAATCTTGTATTTGTCGCGCCCGGTAAGCAGCTCAAGGAAGCCCATCAGCGCGGTCCAGAAGCCCGCCGACACCCAGCAGAACAGGATACCGAAGAGGATCAGGATGGAAGTTTGCAAGGCATACGGCCACACCTGCACCACGGTATCCCACAGCGGCTGGCTGAGGACTTCGTCAAGGTCGACGAACGACCAGCCCTGGTACGGCAGGATGCCCTTCATGTACCAACCGGCGATGATGGTCTGGCCGATCATCAGGGTCAGCAGGATGTAACGGCGGATAGAGCCCACCGTGCGCCAGCGTGCCGGCGGCAGCTCGCGCTTGGGCGGCTGCGGCGCGTTGGTGCGGCCGGTCATGCGCCGCCACATGCGGATCAGCACGTTGGTGCGCCAAGGCTCGGGCACAACTTTGGTGCGTTTGATCGGCGGGGCGATCTTCAGGCAAAGGCGGCCGCTGCCGTCGACGCCGAGCATTTCGGCCTCTTCCAGCTCGGCGGCGCTGCCCACGGTCAGGCGCGGGCCCACCGAGGCCTGCACGGCCTCGGCAGCGTTGGCGGCCGGGTTGGCCGCCAAGCGTTGGTGCAGCTCACTGAACGACGTGCAGCTGGCGAGTTCCGCCCGTTGCTCGTCACTCAGTGGTAGGTGAGCCAGGTACTCGCCAAGCGATACTGGCCTTGCGTTTGAGTTACTCATCGGCAGGCAACTGATAGCTCCAGGTCTCGGTCAGCACCTTCTCGGTGGTGGCCGGGGTCCCGTTGGTGGGCGCCGCATCGGCGGCAGGTTGTTCGGCCTTGGCAGGTTGCTCAGCCTTGACGGCTTTCTCGGCCTTGGCATGCTTGGCTGCGGCCTTGTCCTGCTTGGCGTCCTGGGCAGGCTTGGCGGTTTCGGCCGGCACATCACGCACCAGCGCGGCACGCATTTCGGTCGACTTGTTAGCTTCCTTGATCTTCAGGCGCAGGGTCAGGCGCCAGCCCTTGGTCTCAGGGTTATAGCGCAGATTGTTCTCGACCACCTCGGCATTGTCGCCAACGCTGATCTGGCTGCGCACCGCGGTGTCTTCCGGCAATGCGGCCAGGGCCGGCCCGGCGAAGTCGACCAGGAAGGCCACGCTGCCGTCTGGCTGGCGGATCAGGTTGGACTGTTTCACGTCACCGGTGGAACGCAGGGTCTGCTTGACCGAGCCCAGCTCAGGGGCCTGGAACTTCGCCTCGTCGATGGTCCAGTGCAGGCGGTAAGCGTACTCGAACGGCTTGCCTGGCTCCGGCAGTTTCTCCGGGCTCCAGAAGGCTACGATGTTGTCGTTGGTCTCGTCGGCGGTCGGAATTTCGACCAGGTCGACGGTGCCCTTGCCCCAGTCGCCCTTCGGCTCGATCCAGGCGCTTGGGCGCTTCTGGTAGTTGTCATCGAGGTCTTCGTAGTCGCTGAACGCGCGCTGGCGCTGCATCAGGCCGAAACCACGCGGGTTCTCGACGCTGAAGTTGCTCACGGCCAGGTGTTTAGGGTTGTTCAGCGGGCGCCACAGCCACTCGCCATTGCCGGCGTGAATCGACAGGCCTTCGGAGTCGTGCAGGGCCGGACGGTAGTTGAGGACCTTGGACGGCTGGTTGGGGCCGAACAGGAACATGCTGGTCAGCGGGGCAATGCCCAGGCGGCTGACCTGGTCACGCAGGAACACGCGGGACTGCACGTCGACCACGGTGTCGTTGCCCGGGCGCAGGGTCAGCTTGTAGGCGCCGGTAGAGCGCGGCGAATCCAGCAGGGCGTAGATCACCAGATGCTTGTCGGCCGGCTTGGGCTTCTCGACCCAGAACTCGGTGAAGCGCGGGAATTCCTCGCCCGACGGCAGCGCGGTGTCGATGGCCAGGCCACGGGCCGACAGGCCATAGACATGGCCCTTGCCGACCACGCGGAAATAGCTGGCGCCAAGCAGGGTCATGATCTCGTCCTGCTTGTCGGCCTTGTTGATCGGGTACAGCACGCGGAAACCGGCGTAACCCAGGTTCTTGGTGGTTTCCGGGTCGTGGGGCACGTCACCGAACTCGAAGCGGCTCGGGTCGTACTTGATTTCCTCGACCTTGGTAGCGGTGACTTCGTTGATTTTCACCGGGGTGTCGAAGTGCATGCCCTGGTGGTAGAACGACAGTTTGAACGGGGTCTTGTCCTTGGCCCACTCGGCCTTTTCCTGCAGGAAATGGATTTTCTGGTAGTCCGCGAACTTCATGTCGCGGAACACCGCCGGCAGGTTGCTTTTGGGTACGTCGTACTTCTGGCCGGCCAGATCCTTTGCCTTGGCTGCAACATCGTCAAGATTGAATGCCCACAGCTGGCCCGCGCTCATCAGGCCGACCAGTGCCACACTGGCCATCAGGGCCTTGCGTAGCCGGATGCCGGGGATTCTTGATGCTTTTTGGGGACTAACAATCACGAGCAACCCTCGCCGAAAACAGATCATGAAACCAACGGCCAGCGACAAATGCCGGGTTGGCGAGCACTGTTCGGACCCCGTGAGGGCGTAATGATTCCCCAAACGGATCCAGACAATGCTCGAGTCAGAGTGAAACGAACCTGCGAACGCAGGTCCATGCAGCGCGCGATTATCCAGCAGGTCGCGTGACAACGCATCAGGCTGAACCAACTATTTATCGTACAAAACCCCTTGTTTTCTTATAAACAAAGGGTTTTTGACCTCATATTTGTAACATAAATGTTACGGGGCCATCATTGACCAGATGCACCTGCATGTCCGCACCGAACTGCCCGCTCGCCACGTTGGCATGCTGGCTCTTCGCTCGCTGCAAAAGATAGTCGAACAATTCAGCTCCGAGGGCCGGCGGCGCTGCCGTCGAGAAGCTCGGGCGCATGCCGTTGCGGGTGTCTGCGGCCAAGGTGAACTGCGACACCAGCAGCAAATCACCCCCGACATCCTTCAACGACAGGTTCATCTTGCCCTGCTCATCGCTGAACACACGGTAGTTCAGCAGCTTGTGCAACAGTTTGTCGGCCTGCTCGCGGGAATCTTCAGGCTCGACTGCCACCAGCACCAGCAAACCCTGGTCGATGGCGCCGACCACCTCCCCCGCCACTTCAACCCGCGCACCGCGCACGCGCTGCAGCAAGCCCCTCATGCTTCTTCCAGGGGCAGGTCAAGCAGGCGGCGGGCCATCTGGTCGGCGGCACGCACCAGCGCATCGGTGATGCCCGGCTCGGACGCAGCGTGGCCAGCGTCACGAATGACCTTGAGTTCGCTGTTCGGCCAGGCCTGGTGCAGGGCCCAGGCGTTATCCAGCGGGCAGATCACGTCATAGCGACCGTGCACGATCACCGCTGGCAGATGGGCGATCTTCGGCAGGTCGCGGATCAGCTGGTCCGGTTCGAGGAAGGCGTTGTTCATGAAGTAGTGGCACTCGATACGCGCAATCGACAGCGCCCGCTGCGGCTCGGAGAAGCGGTCGACCACCAGCGGGTTCGGGCGCAGGGTGGCGGTACGGCCCTCCCAGGTTGACCAGGCCTTGGCAGCGTGCATCTGGGCAATCTGGTCATTGCCGGTCAGGCGCTTGTGGAAGGCCTTGACCAGGTCCCCACGCTCTTCCGGCGGAATCGGTGCGATGTAGTCTTGCCAGTAGTCGGGGAACAAGCGGCTCGCACCCTCCTGGTAGAACCATTCGATCTCCTGCGGCCGGCACAGGAAGATGCCACGCAGGATCAGCCCATGGACACGCTCGGGATGGGTCTGGGCGTAGGCCAGGGCCAGGGTCGAGCCCCACGAGCCGCCAAACAGCACCCATTTGTCGATGCCAAGGTGCTCGCGAATGCGCTCCAGGTCCTCGACCAGGTGCCAGGTGGTGTTGTTTTCCAGGCTCGCATGGGGCGTGGAGCGACCACAGCCACGCTGGTCGAAGGTGATGATGCGGTACAGGTTGGGGTCAAAGTAGCAGCGGCTCTGGGCGTCGCAGCCAGCCCCCGGGCCTCCATGGATGAACACCACGGGCAGACCTTCGGGCGAGCCACTTTCGTCGACATACAGCACATGCGGCGCTTCCACGGCCAGATCGTGCCGGGCGTAGGGTTTGATCTGCGGGTAGAGGGTCTGCATTGCGCACTCCGTGTGAGGATATTGACTGCCGTTGGGCATCATAAACCTGAATTGCGCTTTGAGCATGTTCTCGTACCCTCGAACATGAAAGTTCGAGGACCACCGTACGAATATCTACCACATTCTCCCTGGCCATGTAGCCATAGTCGCTGAGCCTTTCACTGCACACAGGTTCATATGACCATGGAACAAGACACCCGCCTCCCGTATGCGCTGATCGCAGGTAAAACCCCCAACTGGTTGAAAACCGCGGCGCCATCGACCCACGCCCTCATGAAGCAGGTCATGAGCACCCGTGCAACTGCACTGGAGCAGGCATGCCAGACCCAACCGGCCATCGCCAGCGCGCTGACAAGCGAGCATGCGCGGCTGCAGGCGGCCATGGCCGAGGTGCAGGCGCTGTATCGTGCCTTGCCGAACCTGGAAGCATTCGCCAGCGAACAATTGAGCACAGCCATCAAGCAAACCTTCGGGTTTGAGGTAGACGTCTGCAACAACTATCTGCTGGACGTCCGTCACCTCGACAAGCAACCCGGACAAGCGCTGGAAGCTTACAAACATGCCACCCATACATTGCTGGAAAGTGCGCTGCACAACTTCGAGGCCAGCGCAGCAGAGCCCGGTGGCATGGACAACGATAATGCCCTTCTGAAGAAATCGGTGATCCTTGACCACAAAGGTTTCATGGGCACAGTGCCCATCCCCAATTCCCTCGACATCGCACCCGAACGCTTCGCCCGTCTGTGCCGCGAGCTGGATATCGGTGGCCAGTACCAGGCAAAGTTGCAGGCAATCTACTACAGCGATATCAAAACCGGCGCGAGCAACCCGGCAACCTTCGACAAGCTCGCCGAGCTCGAACGCTGCACTTTCACGCAAAGCCTGCACCTCGCCCGGCTGCAGAATGACATCAGCCAGGCTCTCTATGAAACCGCTCTGGCGCTGCCCCTGGATGTTCCAGTGCAGTCCTCCAGCCTGACGTTCAGTGCACTTTCGCTGTGGGATGCGCAGCTGACCCGACTGCGCCTGTTCGATTACCAGGCAGCGGACGGGCACCCATCAGTGGCGCTTTACATTCCGGACGATCCTGAAACACCGCTCAAGGAATTTGCGTCGCAGACAGAATGCGAGCAATGGCTGCGCGATCGCCTGCTTGGCGACATTCACTACCTCGACCACTGCATGAAAGAACGAGACAAGGCCCACCTGAGGGTCCGGCTGCTCGACCGACTGATGCCGTTGACGCTGACGGTAACGGGCGTGCATGAGCGCACCGCAGACCCACATGCCAAGGTGTTGTTGCAGGCACGCCAGCTCAGTGGCTCCCTGTTACAGGGGCTGGTGACGGAAAAGGTGTTTCGCCATGAAGAAGACGTCGCCTTCCATGCCCTGCCCACAACGCTCATGGATACCATCAGTGCGGTAAGTCACCGCGAGCACCTGCTGCAAAAAGCACTGACCACGCTCAACATTGCCGGGTTCTTCGTGCCTGCGATCGGCGAGGTCATGCTGGGGATCTGCGCACTGCAACTGGCTTACGAGGTTTATGAAGGTATCGAAAGCTGGGCCCACGACGATAAGCAGCAGGCTTACCAGTACCTGCTGGACGTGGTGCAAAACGTTGCGCAGATGGCCGCATTCAGCCTGGCCATCAAAGCGGCCGAGGGCGGCGTGAGGGCCGCTGCTGGCGGGCCGGGCGAGCCAACGGTGTTACCAGAGCCAATGCCCGTTGAGACCCCTTCTTTCATCGAAGAGCTCGACGATGTAGAACTCCCCGAGGGCCAGATCAAGCTCTGGAAACCCGACTTGGCGCCCTATGCCCAGCCCATCGACATACCCGACACACTCGGACCAGACGAGCTGGGCCTGCATCATCACCAAGGTAGAACCTGGCTGAAGCTGGACGGCCAGACCTACGCGGTCAGGCGCTTACCCCAAGGCGATGGATATCGCATCGAACACCCAACCCGGGCGAATGCCTACCAGCCACCACTGCGTCACAACGGCGCCGACATCTGGCTGCACCCACTGGAACATCCCGAACAATGGCAGGAACAGCAATTGTTGCGTCGCTCCGGAACAGCCAACGAAGGGTTTGACGACGACACCGCGCAGCGCATCTTGCGGGTCAGCGGCATCAGCGAGGATGTGCTGCGCAAGGTGCTGTGCGACAGCCAGCGCCTGCCTGGACAGCTGGAAGATACCTTCACCCGCTTCAAATTGTACCGGGCCATTGAGCAGGCGAACGCCCAGGCATTACCCGGTCAGATTCAACGCGACTTTTACCAGCAGTACCAGCGCCTTCCTGCCAGCCAGGCGCCGGGGGCAGACCTGCTGCGCACCCGCTATCGGCAGCTCCCTTCCCCGGTCATCGAAGAGCTGCTACACAATGCTACCGCCAGCGAACTGGCCGACCTGGGCGATGGCAAGGTCCCCAGGCGCCTGGCCGACGAAGTTCGCCTGCTCCAGCAACAGCTCAGGCTCAACCGTGCTTACGAAGGGTTGTACCTTGAGCAGTTGCGCAACTGGGACACCGATTGCCTGGTCCTGCATACCCTTGCGCGATTGCCCGCCTGGCCGGCGGATACCGGCATCACCCTGGAACAGCGCATGCACTCGCCCAACCAGAGCGCCCGGATCGGTCCCGTTGATGCGGCGCAGAATCCGACGATCATCAGTGCCCGGGCTGGCTACTTGCTGATGCACAGCGAAACACCCGATGCCCCCTTGAATGCCCATGCCACCTTGTATGGCGCCCTGTTCGAAGCCCTCAGCGAAGCACAGCGCACGGCGCTGGGGATCGACGATGAGGCGGCACTCAAGGCATTGGTGGTACACGCCCAGTGGCTGCCACGCCCAGCACTGAGGCAGGTATTGGGCCTGCAGCCGATAAAGCCTGAATTCCGTTCGCCCATGCGCCTGTCCGATGGCCGTCTCGGCTACCCGCTGGGCGGAGCCCGCCCGCGCGCCACCAGTTTTTCACGGCATACACTGCTCAACAGAATCAGGCAGATCGGCCTGTACCTCCCCCTACCCCACCCCGCCGAACAGACGCTGGCAACGCTGGAAAGCCGCAACCTGGACCGCAGTGCGATCAACGACCTGCTCGACACGCTCCTGGAGCAACGCCACCAGTTGCAGTCGAGCCTTGACAACTGGCGGCAGAGGGGCGAAGCGCTGACCCACCAGAGTGCGAACGAATTCGAGCAGTTGGCAGGTAGCATTTTGCAGCACTGGTATGATCGAGCCTTCGCAGCAAGCCCCGATCCGGGCAATCCGTTACGGCTGCAGCGCCTGTCCCTGTTGGATTTCCCCCTTGAGTTACCGACGTTCTTCACCGCAGGCGTACGTGAGCTGCAATTGCTCGAGACCCAGCCCGAGCGCTTTGAAGGCTTAGGCGAACACACCTCACGCCTGAACAGCCTGCTGCGGCAATTCGCCAATCTCACAACGCTGGAGATCAGCCGCGCCTACCGGCCTGAGGCGCCTCCTTCGCCGTTCCAGTCCAGCTTGCCCCTGATCGCAGAGCATCTGCCCTCACTGCAATCGCTGAGCCTGATCAACCAGAATATGGTAATTGCCACCTCCGATATCGACAGCCTTACGGCCTTGGGCGAGCTGCGCCGCCTGGACCTCAGCGGAAATCGCTTTTCCGACGACTCGCCGCCCGATTTCAACCGCCTGGAGCTGACTCATCTCGGCCTCGATAACATGCAGCTGGAGCATTGGCCCAACGGGCTTGGCTGGCACGTTGCCCACGAAATCCGCGAAATCTCCCTGCGCAACAACCGGATCACCTTACTGCCCCATTTCCTGCTGCAACACATTGTCGGTATTACCCGACATCCCCAGCTCTTTCTGCAAGGCAACCCGATCAGCTATGACGACATGCTGACCGTGATGCTCCGCAGAGACGAATTTCAGACACGTTTCGAGTGGGACCAGCCAGCCGATTTTCGTGAGCTCCTTGACCAGCACCTGCAGATGCGTCAACAGTTGCACGACCTTCTGGACAACTATGTCAACGCTTCCTCCTCCACCACAGTGGTCAGCCAGGCTGTATTGGCGGGCAGAATGCGCATCGAGAATGCCTTGAATCAGTTCTGGATTGCTCAGGAGACGCGTCAGTACAGCCCCGCGCTGTACCTGTCAGGCATTGCACTGGAGCTGTTCCCGACTCGTCTGCCCACATTCCTCAACGAACGCGTACATACCCTCTACCTGAACAATGTCAGCGGCACCACAGCACAGTTGCAAGACCTGCTTGGTCGATTCCCGCACTTGGTCCGCTTGACTGCAGATAATTTCGTCCGGGCTCAACAAGACCTGCCGATGGCACTGCAGCGGTCCTCTGAACTTCATTCTCTGTCCTTGAACAATGTCGGGCTGGAGATCGATCAGCGTTTCATGGATGCCTTGGCACCCCTGCAAAGACTCGAAGTACTGGACCTCAGCAACAACCGCTTGGGCACGATCGTCAGTGCGCCACCTGCGCTGAGGTCGCTGCGACGCCTTGATCTTTCCCGGGCGGACCTCGAGCAGTGGCCCGCCTGGGTGGATCGTCTGTTGCCCCTGGAGGTGCTGGACCTACGCCATAACCATATCAGGGAGCTGCCACAGCACATTCAGGAAAACCTTCACAACAACGTGCTCGTCAGCACGATCGACCTGGGCGGCAATCCATTGTCGGAGCAAGCGGTTCACCGCGCACGAGGGATATCGGAGAGCGAAGGCAGCTTCACACTGAGGTACGATGCCCCAGACGAATGGGACCAAGACTTGCTTGACGAATTTTTCCGCAACTTTGGCGGACAGGTCATCGACGACGCCCCCGTGCTCACGGACTGGCTGCAGGCCTCGGAGCCTGAAAACGAAGCCCTGCGCGACATTTGGGAGCAACTTCAGGCGTCGGGCGACGCCCAGGACCTGCTTGCCCTGATAGGCCGGTTGAAAAACACCTCCACCTACCAGAATAACGAAACCCGCGTGGCGTTCTGCAAGCGGGTGCGACAGGTGCTGGTCAGGGCGTTGCTCAACCCGGACGAGCGGGCACTGTTCAACATCCAGGCCAGTGAAGCCCTGACGCAGGAAAATGGCAGCCGAACTTGTCACGACGGTGCACTGCTGACATTCAAGAACATCGAGTTCTACATCGCCAGTGAGTACCTGCAGTTCGAAGGCGCGGACAACCAGGCCAACCTCTACCGTGAAGTGCGCCGGCTGTACCGCGTGCATGCGGTGGATGAACTGGCGACCCGCGAAGCCGGGGACCGGGATATAGCCGAAGTGCGCCTGACTTACCTGCGTGAACTGAATGCGCCCCTGCAGCTAGGCCTGCCTGTCGACAGGCTGCGCTATGCGATCAACCCCAGTATCGACGAATTGATCGATGCCGAGGTGCAAGTTCAGCGCGGCGAGCTCGGGGAGGACTTCCTGCGCTTTGCCTCCGCCAATGAAGTGTGGGTCCAGCATTTGCGCGAGGCCTACCCGGAGCGTTTCGCGCAAATCGAGGACAGCTACCGAGGCCAGGTGATCGAATTGCAGGATCGTTATCCAGAACGGTCACTGGACACCCTGGCGGATGAGTTCAACGCACTGGAAAGAAGACGGCAGGCTCGCGAATTACACTTGATCCGCGAACTCACCGTCTGGGCCGACCCTGATCGCAGGCCTCGTTCTTCAAGCGAGTGACCTGGCTCAAGGCCCTAAGCGGCCGGCTTCCATGCCAGCATGGTTTCGAGCAGTTTGCGCAGCACACCCTGGGTTTGGTGCGCAAGCTGTTCGCAATAGGCGAACGGCTCGCACTCTTGCATATAGGTGCTTTGCGCCAGCTCCAGCTGCACGGCGTGGATGCCGTCGCATGGCTGGCCGTAATGACGGGTGATGTAGCCGCCCTTGAAGCGCCCGTTCAGCACATGGCTGAAATCCACCGCCTCGGCGCAAACGCCTTGCAGTTGCTCTGCCAGTCGCGCATCGCAACTGGCGCCATTGAACGTACCGAGGTTGAAGTCCGGCAACTTGCCCTCGAACAGGTGCGGGATCTGGGAGCGGATCGAGTGGGCGTCCCATAGCAGTGCATAACCGAACTGATCACGCAGGCGCAGCAGCTCTTCACGAAGGGTGTCGTGGTAAGGCCGCCAGATACGTTCCAGATAACTCGCGCGCTCGGCTGCCGAGGGTGCCTTGCCCTCCTTGAACAACGGCTCGCCGTCGAACAGCGTGGCCGGGTACAGCCCGGTGGTCGCGCCGACATACAGCGGTTGGTCATCTTCAGGCCGGTTCAGGTCGATTACAAAGCGCGAATACTCCGCCGCCACCACGCTCGCACCCAGTTCCCAGGCAAAATCGTACAGACGCGGGATGTGCCAGTCGGTGTCAGGCAAGCTGCGCGCCGCATCGACCAGCCCCTCGTCCACGGCGGGAGTCAGTTTCAGGCCGGCGTGCGGCATGCTGATCAACAGCGGCAAGCGGCCTTGGTGAAAACTCAGAACCTTGTCCATCGTGCCTCGCTCAGTTGGAGATTTCGTGGCCCTTGCGCACCACGCGCTTGGGCAGGTCGCCACCCAGCCAGTAGGCCAAGTCGGCGGGGCGTTCGATTTGCCAGGCGACGAAGTCGGCTACCTTGCCCACTTCCAGCGAGCCGTGGCTGTCCCCCAGGCCCAACGCCGTGGCGGCATGCACAGTGACGCCGGCCAAGGCTTCTTCCGGGGTCATGCGGAAACAGGTGCAGCCCATGTTCAACATCAGCCGCAGCGACAGCCCTGGCGAAGTACCGGGGTTGAGGTCGCTGGCCAGGGCAATTTTCACCCCGTGGCGGCGCAGTGCATCCATGGGTGGCAACTGGGTTTCGCGCAGGAAATAGAAGGCGCCCGGCAGCAGCACGGCGACCGTGCCGGCTGCAGCCATGGCAATGGCGTCCTCCTCGGTCATGAACTCCAGGTGGTCGGCCGACAGCGCCTGGTAGCGGGCCGCCAGGCTGGAGCCATGCAGCGACGACAGCTGTTCGGCGTGCAGCTTGACGGGCAGGCCCAGTTCGCGGGCCTTGATGAACAGCCGCTCGACCTGGGCCGGGGAGAACGCCAGGTGTTCGCAGAAGGCATCCACCGCGTCCACCAGGCCTTCGGCGGCCAGGGCCGGCAGCATCTCGTCACAGATGTGCGCGATGTAGTCGTCGGCCCGGCCGGCATACTCCGGCGGCAGGGCATGCGCAGCCAGGCAGGTGGCGCGCACCGCCAATGGCAGCTCGTCTGCCAGGCGCCGGGCCACGCGCAGCATCTTGCGCTCGTTGGCCAGGTCCAGGCCGTAGCCGGACTTGACCTCAAGGGTGGTTACGCCATCGCGCATCAGCGCCTGCACCCGCTGGCGGGCACTGGCGAACAACTCGTCCTCGCTGGCCGCACGGGTGGCCCGCACGGTGCTGGCGATACCGCCGCCCTGCGCGGCGATTTCAGCGTAGCTGACGCCTTGCAGGCGCTGCTCGAACTCGCCGCTGCGGTTGCCACCGAACACCGCGTGGGTGTGGCAGTCGATCAGCCCGGGGGTGACCCAGGCGCCGCCCAGGTCCACCGTGCGGTCAGCGTCAACCGCTGCCAGCTCGGCGCGTGGGCCGATCCATTCGATCAGGCCGGCGCTGGTGACGATGGCCGCGTCTTCGATGGCCGAATAACGGCCCTCGGCCATGGTTGCCACATGGCAATGCTGCCAGAGGGTTCTCATGCACAATCTCCTTTGCTAGCGGTGCAGCTCGACCGGCTCTGCTACTGGCTGGCCCTGCCCTGCGCGTGGCTTGCACCACAGCAGGTAGGAGGCCACCAGGAACACCACCCATATCACGCCGACGATCAATGCCGCCTGGGTATCCGGGAAGTAGCCGAGCACGCCAAAGATGAACACCATGAACGCAATGGCCATGGCTGGGCCATAAGGCCAGAAGGGTACCGGGAACTTGAGCTGGGCCACTTCTTCACGGCTCATGCTGCGGCGCATGGCCACCTGGGTGAGCAGGATCATCAGCCACACCCAGACGGTGGCGAAGGTGGCGATCGAAGCGATCAGCAGGAACACGTTCTCGGGGATCAGGTAGTTGAGCAACACGCCGATCAGCAGCGCAGCGCCCATCACCACCACGGTCATCCACGGCACGCCGTGTTTCGACAGCTTGCCGAAGCTGCGTGGCGCATGGCCTTGCTGGGCCAGGCCATACATCATGCGGCCTGCGCCAAAGATGTCACTGTTGATGGCAGAGATCGCGGCAGAAATCACCACCACGTTCAGCACTGCGGCGGCAGAGCCAATCCCCAGGTGGCTGAAGATCTGCACGAACGGGCTACCTTCGCTGCCGATCTGCGGCCACGGGTACAGGCACATCAGCACAAACAGGGTGAGCACATAGAACAGCAGGATGCGCAGCGGCACGGCGTTGATTGCCTTGGGGATAACACGCTGCGGGTCCTTGGCCTCACCGGCAGTGACACCAATGATCTCGATACCGCCAAAGGCGAACATCACCACGGCAAAGGAGGCAATCAGCCCGCCCACGCCATTGGGCATGAAGCCACCGTGGTCGAACAGGTTGCTTACCCCCACGGCATGCCCGGTACCGACCTGGCTGAAGCCGAAGGCCATGATGCCGAGGCCGGCCAGGATCATCGCGACGATGGCGCCGACCTTGAGCAGCGACAGCCAGAATTCCATCTCGCCAAAGACCTTGACGTTGCACAGGTTGAGGCCGCCGATGACGAAGACGATGCCCAGCACCCAGACCCAGCGGGCTACCTCCGGGAACCAGAAGCCCATGTAGATACCGAAGGCGGTAACGTCGGCGATGGCGACGATGACCATCTCGAAAGCGTAGGTCCAGCCGAGGATAAAGCCGGCCATGGGGCCGAGGTAGGTGCTGGCGTAGTGGCCAAAGGAGCCGGCCACCGGGTTGTGCACAGCCATTTCGCCAAGGGCGCGCATGACCATGAACACGGCGGCGCCGCCGATCAGGTAGGCCAGCAGCACGGCCGGGCCGGCCATCTGGATGGCCGAGGCCGATCCGTAGAACAGCCCGGTACCGATGGCGGAACCGAGGGCCATGAAACGGATGTGGCGGGCACTTAGCCCGCGCTTGAGACCTTGAGCTTGTTGCATGTCACGTCCTTAAATTGTTTTTGTGGTCGTGAGATCAGGGGGGCGCCATGCAACCCCATCGCGAGCAAGCTCGCTCCTACAAGGGAACGCGTTGCCTTTGGAGGAGCGAGCTTGCTCGCGATGGGCCGCAACGCGGCCCTAGGGGCATTACAGGCTTGGCAGTACACCCGCCGGCAGCAAACCGGTCAGACTACCCTTGGCCAACAGTTCCACAGCCTTTTCGATGTCTGGTGCAAAGAAACGGTCACGGTCATAGTGCGGCACTTCGCTACGCAGCGCCTGGCGCGCTTGCTCCAGCTTGGCGGAAGTTTTCAGGCCTTTGCGCAGGTCCAGGCCCTGGCAGGCGCCCAGCCATTCGATGGCCAGCACGCCACGGGTGTTTTCGGCCATTTCCCACAGGCGCTTGCCGGCAGCCGGGGCCATCGACACGTGGTCTTCCTGGTTGGCCGAGGTCGGCAGGCTGTCCACGCTGTGCGGGTGCGACAGGGCCTTGTTCTCGCTGGCGAGAGCGGCAGCGGTAACCTGCGCGATCATGAAGCCGGAGTTGACCCCACCGTTTTCCACCAGGAACGGCGGCAGCTGGGACATGTGCTTGTCCATCATCAGCGAGATGCGGCGTTCACTGAGCGAACCGATTTCGGCGATGGCCAAGGCCAGGTTGTCGGCGGCCATGGCCACCGGTTCGGCGTGGAAGTTGCCGCCGGAAATCACGTCACCTTCGGCAGCGAACACCAGCGGGTTGTCGGACACGGCGTTGGCTTCAATGCCCAGCACCTCGGCGGCCTGGCGCAGCTGGGTCAGGCACGCGCCCATGACCTGCGGCTGGCAGCGCAGCGAGTACGGGTCCTGAACCTTGTCGCAGTTCTTGTGCGACAACGACACTTCGCTGGCTTCGCCCAGCAGGTCGCGGAAGCAGGCGGCGGTGTCGATCTGGCCGCGCTGGCCACGCGCTTCGTGAATACGCGCATCGAACGGCGAACGCGAGCCCAATACGGCCTCGACGCTGAGGCCGCCGCAGGCGATGGCCGCCGCGTACAAGTCTTCGGCATGGAACAGGCCGCGCAGGGCATAGGCGGTGGACGCCTGGGTGCCATTGAGCAGGGCCAGGCCTTCTTTTGCAGCCAGGGTCAGCGGTTCGAGCCCGGCAACTGCCAGGGCTTCGGTGGCCGACAGCCACTGGCCCTTGTAACGGGCTTTGCCTTCGCCCAGCAGCACCAGTGACATATGTGCCAGGGGCGCCAGGTCACCGGAAGCACCCACCGAGCCTTTCAGCGGGATGTGCGGGTAGACTTCGGCGTTGACCAGGGTGATCAACGCGTCGATGACTTTGCGACGAATACCGGAGAAGCCACGGCTGAGGCTGTTGATTTTCAGCACCATGATCAACCGCACCAGGTCGTCATCCAGCGGCGCGCCGATACCGGCGGCGTGGGACAGCACCAGCGAGCGCTGCAGGTTTTCCAGATCGTGGCTGGCGATGCGGGTCGAGGCCAGCAGGCCGAAACCGGTGTTGATCCCGTAGGCGGTGCGGTCTTCGGCAATGATCTGCTCGACACAAGCGACGCTGGCGTCAATGGCCGGCGCGGCGCTGGCATCCAGTTGCAGGCGCACAGGCGCGGCATGGATCGCGCGCAGCTGGGCCAGGGTCAGGGTGCCGGGCTTGAGGGTGAGTTCAGTCACGTTACTACTCCAAATCGCGTGGAGCCGCAGGCCCGTTCGTGGGTGCCTGCGCGCTCCTTCTTGTTGTTCAGTATCACCCCTGGCGGGGTGCGATCCAAAGCGTGGCAATCAGCCAGTGATCATCGGCAGGTCCAGGCCCTGCTCCTTGGCGCAGTCGATGGCGATGTCATAACCGGCATCGGCGTGGCGCATGACGCCAGTCCCTGGGTCGTTGGTCAGTACACGGGCGATGCGCTCGGCGGCTTCATCGGTGCCGTCGCAGACGATGACCATGCCCGAGTGCTGCGAGAAGCCCATGCCCACGCCACCACCATGGTGCAGCGACACCCAGGTAGCGCCGCCTGCGGTGTTCAGCAGGGCGTTGAGCAGCGGCCAGTCGGACACAGCGTCCGAGCCATCACGCATGGCTTCGGTTTCGCGGTTGGGGCTGGAGACCGAACCCGAGTCCAGGTGGTCACGGCCGATCACGACCGGCGCCGACAGCTCGCCGCTGCGGACCATTTCGTTGAAAGCCAGGCCCAACTTGGCGCGCAGGCCCAGGCCAACCCAGCAGATACGTGCTGGCAGGCCCTGGAAGCTGATGCGCTCGCGGGCCATGTCCAGCCAGCGGTGCAGGTGGGCGTCGTCGGGGATCAGTTCCTTGACCTTGGCGTCGGTCTTGTAGATGTCCTCGGCCTCGCCAGACAGCGCCGCCCAGCGGAACGGGCCTACGCCGCGGCAGAACAGCGGACGGATATAGGCAGGGACGAAGCCCGGGAAGTCGAAGGCATTGGCCACGCCCTCTTCCTTGGCCATCTGGCGGATGTTGTTGCCATAGTCGAAGGTCGGGACACCCTGCTTCTGGAAGTCCAGCATAGCCTGCACGTGCACAGCCATCGACTGCTTGGCCGCCTTGACCACAGCAGCAGGTTCGGTCTGCGCGCGGTCGCGGTACTGTTCCCAGGTCCAGCCCGCAGGCAGGTAGCCGTTCAGAGGGTCGTGGGCGCTGGTCTGGTCGGTGACCATGTCGGGGCGTACGCCACGCTTGACCAGCTCTGGCAGGATTTCGGCGGCGTTGCCATGCAGGGCGATGGAAATGGCCTTGCCTTCGCCGGTGTATTTGGCGATACGCGCCAGAGCGTCGTCGAGATCAGTGGCCTGCTCGTCGACGTAGCGGGTTTCCAGGCGGAAGTCGATGCGGCTCTGCTGGCATTCGATGTTCAGCGAGCAGGCGCCGGCCAGGGTAGCCGCCAATGGCTGGGCGCCGCCCATGCCGCCGAGGCCTGCGGTGAGTACCCACTTGCCTTTCAGGCTGCCACCGTAGTGCTGGCGACCGGCTTCGACGAAGGTTTCATAAGTGCCCTGGACGATGCCCTGGCTGCCGATGTAGATCCAGCTGCCGGCGGTCATCTGGCCGTACATGGCCAGGCCTTTGGCGTCCAGTTCGTTGAAGTGCTCCCAGTTGGCCCAGTGCGGCACCAGGTTGGAGTTGGCAATCAGAACGCGCGGGGCATTGCTGTGGGTCTTGAACACGCCGACCGGCTTGCCCGACTGCACCAGCAGGGTTTCGTCGTCTTCCAGGCGGGTCAGGGTTTCGACGATCTTGTCGTAGCATTCCCAGTTACGCGCGGCGCGGCCGATACCGCCGTACACCACCAGTTCTTTCGGGTTTTCCGCAACCTGTGGGTCGAGGTTGTTCATCAGCATGCGCAGTGGCGCTTCGGTCAGCCAGCTTTTGGCGGTCAGCTTGTTGCCACGTGGGGCACGGATTTCAACGTCACGGTATTTGTTGTTGTCGGTCACGGGAAAGGTCCTCTGCGGTCGTCCGCGGGCGGGTATGTCGTGGTCAATATACAAACACACCTTTACTTGTATGTACAAGCATGGACAACCAAAATAATTGGACCTTGCCGTTCCTGGCTTGAGTTGTGTGGCGGCGCA
>NZ_JBWKXT010000008.1:48676-90203 GCF_059423245.1 Pseudomonas sp. GW460-LB5 | reverse complement strand
CGCGGGCGGCGCTCGATCTCACAGGCGATGAAAATGTATCGCCAAGCCCATCAGCGAGAAATGAGCTCAATCAAGCAAAACCGCCCCTGAACCTCCAACCCAAGCAACTCATCGTTGCCCTCCAGGCGCAGGCAGTCATACAACCCCAACCGCTGCACCTCACGCCCCGCCATGGTCACTTCCACGTGGCTGCTGGCAGCAAACAACAGCACCGTCGACGCCGAGCTGTACAAGCGGCTTGTGCCATCGAACCACTGCAACCGCGCCCGGTACCGCTGCGGTGCATAGATCAGGTTGAAATCGCGGATCGCCCCACCCAGCAGCTTGCAGCTGACCTGGCTCTCACCGCCGAAGGCAAAGGCATCGAACGGCAGCAACGGCCGGCTGGGTTGGTCATCGACCAACAGCCGCATACCATCGCCCTGCAGCACTGTGATGATCCGCTGGTAACCGGCGAAGGTGGAAAAGCCGCCAGACTCTTCGATATCGGCAATCGACAGGCGCCAGCCAAAACCGTCCAGGCCCTCACCACTGTCGCGGGTGATCTCTTCGGTGAAACCGCCACCGTTCTTCCACGGCATGCGCGGGTAATCCTGCGCGCGCAACAACTGCAACTGGCTCATTTGCTGAAACGTCCTTCCAGGCGATGACGGGAACCGGGGTGGATCAGCCGTGCAGCGGTCACCGGCTGGCGACCGGACCAGGTACGGCGGCGAATGAGCAGGCATGGTTCGCCCCGCTCGATCTGCAGCAGGCGACATTCTTCCGGCTCTGCCAGGATGGCTTCGACCACGTGCTCACCCTCGGTCAGCGGCGCTACCTGGGACAGGTAGGCATATGGCGTCTGCCGGGTGAAATCCTGCTTGAGGTAGTCGGGTGCGATCGCGGCGTTGACGTAGCGGTCCTCGATCTGCACCGGCACACCGTTCTCGAAATGCACGATCAGCGAGTGGAACACTCGCTGGCCTTCGCGCATGTCCAGGGCCAGGGCCCGTTCGGAACCGGCTGCTTCCTCGGTGAGCGTGATCACCTGGCAGCTATGCTGATGGCCGCGTGCGGCAATTTCATCGGCAATGTTGTTGACTTCGAACAACGCCGAACGGCCCTTGGGCTCGGCTACGAAAGTGCCAACCCCTTGCATGCGCACCAGCAGGCCTTCGGCCGTGAGTTCGCGCAGGGCACGGTTGATGGTCATGCGGCTGAAACCCAGTTCGTTGACCAGTTCACTCTCCGAGGGCACCCGGTGATGGGGTGGCCAGCTGCCGTTGTCGATCTGCTGGATGATCATCTGTTTGACCCGGGCGTACAGCGGCGCCGGGCCCTCGCCCATCTGGGCAACCAGCGCGGAGACAGGAGGTGTCGGCACGGCGTTGGATCCTTGTGCGTATGGAATGAGCGGTAGCTTGCCGCAGTTTACCCGGCAGGCAAACGCCTGTATATGTATATACAAGTTAACAATAACAGGATTTCACCGATGTCCGCCTATTTCGCCGAACGCGCCCTGCTACCTACGGGCTGGGCCCGCCATGTCCGTATCGAGGTCGCCAGCGATGGCCATGTGACCCGCATCGAGCCGGGCGCTTCGGCCGAAGGCGCCGAGCGCCTGGCAGGCCCGTTGCTGCCCGGTATGCCCAACTTGCACTCACATGCCTTCCAGCGTGCCATGGCGGGCTTGGCGGAAGTCGCCGGCAACCCCAACGACAGCTTCTGGACCTGGCGCGACCTGATGTACCGCCTGGTCGGGCAGATCACCCCAGACCAGTTGCAGGTCATCGCCCGCCAGCTGTATATCGAAATGCTCAAGGCCGGCTACACCTCGGTGGCCGAATTCCATTACGTGCACCACGACCAGGCAGGCACGGCCTACGCCGACCCGGCCGAGCTGTCCCGCCGCATCAGCACGGCCGCGGCCGACAGTGGCATTGGCCTGACCCTGTTGCCGGTGCTGTACAGCTACGCCGGGTTCGGCGGCCAGGCACCGAACGACGGGCAGCGGCGCTTCATCAACACCACCGAACAGTACCTGCAACTGCAAACGCAACTGGCCCCGCTGCTGGCCGCGCAACCTGCGCAGCAACTGGGCCTGTGCTTCCACTCGCTGCGTGCGGTGACGCCGGGGCAGATCGCCGAAGTGCTGGCGGCCAGCGACAAACAATGCCCGGTGCATATCCATATCGCCGAGCAGCAGAAGGAGGTGGACGACTGCCTGGCCTGGAGCGGCCTGCGCCCGCTGCAATGGTTGTACGAGCATGTGGATGTGGACCGTCGCTGGTGCCTGGTGCATGCCACCCATGCCGAGCCGGATGAAGTCACCGCCATGGCCCGCAGTGGCGCGGTGGCCGGGTTGTGCCTGACCACCGAGGCCAACCTGGGCGACGGGATTTTCCCGGCGGTGGACTTCCTGGCCCAGGGCGGGCACATGGGCATCGGCTCGGACAGCCATGTGTCACTAAGCGTGGTGGAAGAACTGCGCTGGCTGGAATATGGCCAGCGGCTGCGGGACCAACGACGCAACCGCTTGTACCGTGGCGACCAGCCGATGGTCGGGCGCACGCTGTACGACGCCGCGCTGGCGGGCGGTGCACAGGCACTGGGCCAAGCGGTCGGTGAACTGGCCGTGGGCAAGCGCGCCGACTGGCTGGTACTGGATGGACAAGACCCTTACATCGCCATGGCGGATGGCGATGCCATTCTCAACCGCTGGCTGTTTGCTGGCGGGGATCGCCAGGTGCGCGATGTGATGGTGAATGGGCAATGGGTGGTGCGCCAGGGGCGGCATGCCCAGGAAGAGGAAAGCGCGCGGGCGTTTGCCGGGGTGCTGCGGCAGCTCTTGGGGTGAGCGTATTGGGGCTGCTTTGCAGCCCTTTCGCGGCACAAGGCCGCTCCTACAGGGGAACGCGTATCCCTGTAGGAGCGGCCTTGTGCCGCGAAAGGGCCGCAAAGCGGCCCCAAAAATCAGTGCATTTTTACGATTTGCTGATCGGACGCCCGCCAGATAAGCCGGCTGGTGTCATACCCCTGCTGGCGTGCCTTGGCCAGCAGGTGCTCGCGCTCCCAGGCCGGTAGCGTCGGCGTGCGTGACAGTATCCACAGGTACTTGCGGTCCGGGCTGCCGACCACTGCCGTGCGGTAGCGATCGTCCACGTACAGAATCCAGTATTCGCCCCGCGCCACGCCAGGCACCAGCTTGGTGAACCAGTTATCGAACTCTACCCACAGCTTGTCGGTGTGCCCCGGCTCCTGGATGCTTGCGTGCCCCTCGGCACGCAGCCACTCATCACCCATGGTGCGGCAGCGGTTGAGCACACCAAACGTGCCATCAGGCTTGAGGTTGTAATGCGCCTCGGACTGCTCGCAGCCGGTCTGGTAGCGCATGGGCAGGCGCGCCAGCTCGAACCATTTGCCCTGGTAGCGCTTGAGGTCGACGTTGCCAGCGGTCTTCGGCGCCAGCGGGTCATGCACGGAGCCTGCACAACCGCCCAGCAGCAATGCCAGGCATACCCCCATCAGCAGGTACAGACGCCTCATTTGAGGCCCTGCCCTGAATACATCAGCACCTTGTCAGCCGCGTACTGCACGCTGATGAAGCTCTTCTCGTCCCCCCAGGTGCAGCTGCTCATGCCCAGCGCGCCAGAGCACTCGGTCGGCGTACCGAGCAACTGCTCGACCTCGGCCTTGTTCATACCGGCCTTGATCTTGGAATAGTTTTCCTGGTTGATCTTGCTGCAGGCAGTCAGGACGACGCACAGCGACAACAGGGCGAGGGAACGCAACGACATGAAGGACACTCCTGAAGAGGGGAAACAGGCGAGTGGCCTGCAGTGACCTTCGACGGGAAAATCCCTCCCAGGTTCCCTGCCCTACCCACTTTACCCCTACACCATTGGTCGGATGGCCACTACTGTGCGATTAATCACAAAGCATTAATCACTTCCCAATAAAAAGGCCGCACCCTTGCAGGTGCGGCCTCGCATCGCGATGGCCTGCGTAGCAGGCCCCGTGGGCATCAGAACCTGGACCCAGGCTCCAGCAAAAAGTCCATCTCTTCGCTGGTGCTTGGCCGCTCAAGCACCAGGTTGCGGTGCGGGAAGCGACCAAACCGGGCAATCACCCGCTGGTGCTGCTCGGCATAGTCCAGGAAGCCTTCGAACAGCCGCCGGCTGGCTTCGGGCTGCTCGTCCAGCAACAACTGATAGCGCTCGACACACAGGTTCTGCCAGTCCAGCACCTCGGCATGCTCAAGCACCAGCAGCACGAACACACGCTGTATCGGCAGCAACTGGTAGTCCCAGCCCTTCTGCAGGCCCTGCATCGCCACCACCTGGGCGCGCCGGTCGCCCTCGAAGGCGCGCGGCGTGTCGCGGTAGATCATGCGCGGCAACTGGTCCAGCAAGATCAACAGGCCCAGCCAGCCCTGCGGGCTTTGCTGCCATTCATCGAGCCCGCCCGCCAAGGCGTGCTCGACCAGGTCGCCAAACAGCGCATGGGCATCGGCATCGTGGTGCTTGCCGAACCACAGCGTGCTCTTCTCGTCAGCCACGGCCTGGGCACTGGTGCCCCAACCGAACCACCATTCCAGCAACGGCTGCCAAGGTGCGAGCATGACTTACTCCTTGTGGTAGGCGGTGACGCGCTCTACTTCTTCCTTCGAGCCAAGGATCACCGACACGCGCTGGTGCAGGCTCTCTGGCTTGATGTCGAGGATGCGATCGTAACCGTTGGTAGAGGCGCCGCCTGCCTGTTCGATAATGAACGACATCGGGTTGGCTTCGTACATCAGGCGCAGCTTGCCCGGCTTGCTTGGCTCGCGGGCGTCACGTGGGTACATGAACAGACCGCCACGGGTCAGGATGCGGTGCACATCGGCCACCATCGAGGCGATCCAGCGCATGTTGTAGTTCTTTTTCAGCGGGCCGGTTTCGCCGGCCAGCAGTTCGCCCACGTAGCGTTGTACCGGGGCTTCCCAGTGACGCTGGTTGGACATGTTGATGGCGAATTCGGCGGTGGTTGCCGGCACCTGGATGTTTTCGTGGGTCAGGACGAAGCTGCCCAGTTCACGGTCCAGGGTGAAGCCCTTGACGCCGTTGCCCAAGGTCAGGATCAGCATGGTCTGCGGGCCGTAGATGGCGTAACCGGCGGCGACCTGCTCGGTGCCTGGCTGCAGGAAGGCTTCTTCGTTGAGGCTTTCGTTCTGGCTCAGGTACTGGTTAGGGCAACGCAGCACCGAGAAGATGGTACCGACCGAGACGTTGACGTCGATGTTCGACGAACCGTCCAATGGGTCGAAGACCAGCAGGTACGCACCTTTCGGGTACTTGCCCGGAATCTGGTAGGCGTTGTCCATTTCTTCGGAGGCCATGCCGGCCAGGTGGCCGCCCCACTCGTTGGCTTCCAGCAGGATATCGTTGGAAATCACGTCCAGTTTCTTCTGGACTTCGCCCTGCACGTTTTCAGTGCCCATGCTGCCCAGCACGCCACCGAGGGCGCCTTTGGACACGTGATGGCTGATTTCCTTGCACGCACGCGCCACCACTTCGATCAGGAAGCGCAGATCGGCAGGGGTATTGTTGCTGCGGGTCTGCTCAATCAGATAGCGACTCAGGGTAACGCGGGACATGTATGGCTCCGAAAGGATTGTGGGAGTAAAAACCCCCGCAGTTTACAGGGAGAGTGGCAGGCTAGCGAGCAATGAGACTCGCCACGGCTCTCAGACGGCACAATAGGTCGCTAGTTCAGCCTGCGCCAGGCCGGCTGTCGAGTGAAGCTGCTTTACAGTCCAATCGCGGGGCAAGCCCGCTCCCACAGGTTTGCGCTGCCTTCAAGACAACGCAGATCCTGTGGGAGCGGGCTTGCCCCGCGAATGGGCCGCAACCCGGCCCCACATGCTCAATCCAGTGCCTTCCAGATCTCGGTCGCATATTCGCGAATGGTCCGGTCCGACGAGAACCAGCCCATCCGCGCCGTGTTCAGCACGGCCATACGCCACCACTCCTGCGGTGTGTGCCACAGTTCTTCGACCCGCCGCTGGGCATCCCAGTAGGCATCGAAGTCGGCACACACCAGGAAGCGGTCATAGGCCACCAGCCCGTCGATCAACCCGGTATAGCGTGATGGGTCGTCTGGCGAGAACACACCACTGCGAATCGCCTGCAACACGTCGCTCAAGCGGTTGGAAGCGGCTATGGCGGCGTTTGCACCAAAATCACCGGCACGCTTGCGCGCCTCGACCTGCTGCGCAGTCAGGCCAAAGATGAACATGTTGTCGGCACCCACCTGTTCGCACATTTCCACGTTGGCACCGTCCAGGGTGCCGATGGTCAGCGCGCCGTTCAGGCCGAACTTCATGTTGCTGGTACCGGAGGCTTCATAACCTGCGGTGGAAATCTGCTCGGACAGGTCGGCCGCCGGGATGATGCTTTCGGCCAGGCTGACGTTGTAGTTAGGCAGGAACACCACCTTGAGCAGACCGCGCACGGTCGGGTCATTGTTCACCACCCGGGCAATGTCGTTGGCCAGCTTGATGATCAGCTTGGCCTGGTGGTAACTGGCCGCAGCCTTGCCGGCGAAGATCTTCACCCGCGGCACCCAGCTGGTGCCGGGATCGTTGCGAATGGCCTGATACAGCGCCACGGTGTGCAGCAGGTTGAGCAGCTGGCGCTTGTACTCGTGGATCCGCTTGACCTGCACATCGAACAGCGCTTCAGGGTTCACCGTGACACCAATGCGGTCCTGGATGATGCTGGCCAGGGCACGCTTGCTGTGCAGCCGTTGAGCAGCGAACTGCTTGCGGAAACTGGCCTTGTCGGCAAATGGCACCAGGCCAACCAGAAGCCCTTCAGGGTCGTCCTTGAGTTCCGGCCCGAGCGCTTCGACCAGCATCTCGGTCAGCTGAGGGTTTGACTGGTACAGCCAGCGGCGAAAGGTAATGCCGTTGGTCTTGTTGTTGATCCGTTGCGGGTAGAGCTTGTGCAGCTCGGAAAACACCGTGCTCTTCATCAGCTTGCTGTGCAGCGCGGACACACCGTTGACGCTGTGCGAGCCCAGAAACGCCAGGTTACCCATGCGCACCCGGCGCCCATTGTCTTCCTCGATCAGCGACACCGCGCGCAGCACGTCGAAATCGTGCAGGCCTTTGGCCCGCAATGCATCGATATGGTAGGCGTTGATCAGGTAGATGATCTGCATGTGCCGCGGCAGCATGCGCTCCATCAGGGCTACCGGCCAGGTTTCCAGGGCTTCGGGCAGCAGGGTGTGGTTGGTGTAGGCGAGCGTGCCAACAGTCAGTTCCCAGGCCTTGTCCCAGGGCACTTCATGCTGGTCCACCAGCAGCCGCATCAACTCGGCAACGGCAATCGAAGGGTGTGTGTCGTTGAGCTGGATGGCCGCCGCGTCGGGCAGGTTGAGCAGGTCCTTGTGCATGTTCAGGTGACGGCGCAGCAAGTCCTGCAGCGAAGCCGACACAAAGAAGTACTCCTGACGCAGGCGCAGTTCCTGCCCCGCCTCGGTGCTGTCGGCCGGGTACAGCACGCGCGAAATGCTCTCGGCCCGCGCCACTTCGGCCACGGCCCCCAGGTGGTCACCGGCATTGAAGCGCTCCAGGTGCAGCTCTTCCAGCGCCCGCGCACGCCACAGGCGCAGTGTGTTGACGCTGGATCCACGCCAGCCGACCACGGGCGTGTCGTAGGCCACCGCCCGCACCGTTTCGCCCGGCGACCATACTTGCCGCTGGTTGCCACTGGCATCGTTGACGGTTTCGACACTGCCGCCGAAGCTGATCGGGTAGATCACCTCAGCACGCTCGAACTCCCAGGGGTTACCGAAGTCCAGCCAGTTTTCGGTCTGTTCCTGCTGCCAGCCATCGACTACAGCCTGACGGAACAACCCATGTTCGTAGCGAATGCCGTAACCATGGGCGGCGATGCCCAGGGTGGACATGCTTTCCATGAAGCACGCAGCCAGGCGGCCGAGACCCCCGTTACCCAGGGCGGCGTCGGGCTCGAGCAGGCGGATGCGCTCCAGGTCCACGTCCAGCCCTTCCAGCGCATCACGGGCGACGTCCAGCAGCCCCAGGTTGCTCAGGCTGTCGTACAGCAAGCGCCCGATAAGGAACTCGAGGGAGAGGTAATAGACCCTTTTCTGGCTACGACGATAGGCCAGGCGGGTGTGGTCCATCCAGTGGTCGACCATGTGGTCGCGCGCGGCCAGAGCGATGGCCTCGAACCAGTCGTGGTCGAACGCATGTTCCGGGTCCTTGCCGACCGCGTAGGTCAGCTTGTTCAGTACAGCGGCGCGAAATTCGGCCACCTCGGCGTCACGTGCTTTGGGTTCCTGAGACATGCGGCATCCTCTGGCAAGTTGACGAAAGCGGAGGGAGATTGATCAGACTAGACCCTTCGACAGGGAGTGACAGTGACTGTTCGCAGTTTTCATGCCGACTCTGCGAATCCGGCAAAAGGTTGTTCATAAATTGAGCAATTCCGGTATCATCGCGCGCCCCAAGACCGTGATCCACCCTATAAAGATGAAAACGACCCTGATCGCCGCCGCCGAAGTCGACCGCCTGGAGACTTGGCAGCGCTACGCCAGCCACATGTGCCACGGCTGCCATTCGACCTGCTGCACCCTGCCGGTAGAGGTGAAGATCAAGGATCTGATCCGTATCGGCGTGGTGGACGAGTTCGAGAAAGACGAACCCCCCAAAAACGTGGCTAAACGCTTGCAGAAGGAAGGCATCATCGAGCGCTTCAACCAGAAGTCAGGGATCTTCACCCTGACCCGGATGAGCAACGATGACTGCATGTATCTGGATCGTAAAAGCCGGCTGTGCACCATTTATGACAAGCGCCCGGATACCTGCCGCAACCACCCCAAGGTCGGGCCGCGGCCGGGGTATTGCGCCTATAAGCCCAAGGTGGTCGGGCGCTGATCGTCAGGCTTCAAGGGCCTCTTCGCGGGCAAGCCCGCGAAGGGGCCAACACAAATCCTGAAGGCATAAAAAAACGCCCCCGGCCTTTCGACCGGGGGCGTTTTCATTCAGCCAAAGCTAACTTAGCTGTTCTTGGCTTTCTTGGCAGCGCGGGTACGCTCGCTTTCGTCCAGGATCTTCTTGCGAAGACGGATGGACTTCGGCGTTACTTCGCACAGCTCGTCTTCCTGGATGTATTCCAGAGCCTGTTCCAGGGTGAAGCGAACAGGCGGAACCAGGGCGATGACTTCGTCTTTACCCGAAGCACGCATGTTGTCGAGCTTCTTGCCCTTGGTAGGGTTGACGCCCAGGTCGTTGTCGCGGCTGTTCTGGCCGATGATCTGACCGTTGTAGATCTCCTGACCGTGCTCGACAAACAGCTTGCCACGCGCCTGCAGGGTTTCCAGCGAGTAGGTCAGCGCCTTGCCGGTTTCGACCGAAACCAGTACGCCGTTCTGACGGCCGGACATGTGGCCGGACTTCACAGCGTCATAGCGGTCGAAGATCGAGGTCAGGATGCCTGCACCGTTGGTCAGGGTCAGGAACTGGTTACGGAAACCGATCAGACCACGCGCCGGGATGTTGTATTCCAGGCGAACACGGCCCTTGCCATCCGGGACCATGTTGGTCAGGTCGCCTTTACGCAGACCCATTTCTTCCATGACCTTGCCCTGGGATTCTTCAGGGATGTCGATGGTGACGTTTTCGAACGGCTCTTGCTTGACGCCGTCTACTTCGCGAATGATTACTTCTGGGCGGCCCAGGGCCAGCTCGAAGCCTTCGCGACGCATGGTTTCGATCAGTACCGACAGGTGCAGCTCGCCACGGCCCGAGACCTTGAACTTGTCTGGGGAATCGGTTTCTTCAACGCGCAGGGCTACGTTGTACAGCAGCTCTTTGTCCAGACGGTCCTTGATGTTACGGCTGGTGACGAACTTGCCTTCCTTGCCGCAGAACGGCGAGTCGTTGACCTGGAAGGTCATCGAAACGGTTGGCTCGTCAACGGTCAGCGGCTTCATCGCCTCAACGGCGGTCGGGTCGCACAGGGTGTCGGAGATGAACAGCTCGTCGAAACCGCTGATGCAAACGATGTCGCCAGCCTGGGCTTCTTCAACGTCGACGCGGTGCAGGCCGTGGTGACCCATCAGCTTGAGGATACGGCCGTTACGCTTTTTGCCGTCAGCGTCGATGGCGACAACCGGGGTATTCGGCTTGATGCGGCCACGGGCAATACGGCCAACGCCGATAACACCCAGGAAGCTGTTGTAGTCCAGTGCAGAGATCTGCATCTGGAACGGGCCGTCACGGTCAACAGCTGGCGCTGGAACGTGGTCGATGACAGCCTGGTACAGGGCAGTCATGTCTTCGCCCATTTCGGTGTGGTCCAGACCGGCAATGCCGTTCAGGGCCGAAGCGTAGACCACTTTGAAGTCCAGCTGCTCGTCGGTAGCGCCGAGGTTGTCGAACAGGTCGAAGATCTGGTCCAGAACCCAATCAGGACGCGCGCCCGGGCGGTCAACCTTGTTGATCACGACGATTGGCTTCAGGCCAGCTTCGAAAGCCTTCTTGGTCACGAAGCGGGTTTGCGGCATAGGGCCGTCTTGAGCGTCGACCAGCAGCAGCACGGAATCGACCATCGACATTACACGCTCAACCTCGCCACCGAAGTCGGCGTGGCCGGGGGTGTCGACGATGTTGATGTGGTAGCCGTTCCAGTTGATGGCGGTGTTTTTCGCCAGAATGGTAATACCGCGCTCTTTTTCCTGGTCGTTGGAGTCCATGACGCGCTCGTCGTTGAGCTCGTTACGCTCCAGAGTGCCGGACTGACGCAGGAGTTTGTCGACCAGGGTGGTTTTACCATGGTCAACGTGGGCGATGATGGCGATGTTACGCAGATTTTCGATCACAAGTGTATCTCGATCAGAGGATTCGGTTGCCGCCCAGTGTAGGCGGCCAATATGTACTGTTTAAGGCTCAGCGGGCCCGGTGGTCGGGAGGGCGATGGCGGATACTGCCGCCATACAGCCCCGGCGTCTTATGTCGGACGATAAACACGCACATTGGCATGTCCCTCACTGAGCAGATGGTGTGCGTGCAAACGGCTCATCACACCCTTGTCGCAATACAGCAAGTACTGGCGCGTGGGGTCCAGGTGCTTGAACTTGCTGTTGATGGCATAAAACGGCATGGCCTGGACTTCGATACCGTCCAGCACCAGGGGTTCGTCTTCCTGGGCATCGGGGTGACGAATGTCGATGACGATCTGGCCCGACAGCGCCTCGGCCACTTCCTCGATTTCGACATCCTTGCCCAGCTCGTCGATCACATGGTCGATGGAGATCAGCTTGGCGCGCTCCAGGGCGCGCTCCAGCACGGCCATGTCGAACTGCTTCTCTTCATGCTCAATGCGGTGGCGCTTGGCGTGAGTGGTCGGGTTTACCGAAATCACGCCGCAGTATTCTGGCATGTGCTTGGCGAAGTCGGCGGTGCCGATTTCGGTGGCCTGGTCGATGATGTCCTGCTTGTGGCTGGCCAGCAGCGGGCGCAGCACCAGCTTGTCGGTGGCCGAGTCGATGATCGACAGGTTCGGCAGGGTCTGGCTGGACACCTGGGAAATGGCCTCGCCCGTGACCAGGGCATCGATTTCCAGGCGGTCAGCCATGTGCGCGGCACCGCGCAGCATCATGCGCTTGAGGGTCACGCCCATGTAGCTGTTGTCGACCTTGTTGAGGATCTCGCCGACCACTTCTTCGAACGGCACGCTGATGAACAGCACGCGCTGGCTGCTGCCGTACTTCTTCCACAGGTAGTGGGCCACTTCCATAACGCCCAGCTCGTGGGCACGGCCGCCAAGGTTGAAGAAGCAGAAGTGGGTCATCAGGCCACGGCGCATCATCTGGTAGGCTGCCACGGTGGAGTCGAAGCCACCGGACATCAGTACCAAGGTCTGCTCCAGGGCGCCCAGCGGGTAGCCGCCGATCCCCTGGTGCTGGTTGTGGATCACGTACAGGCGCTGGTTGCGGATTTCGATGCGCACCAGCACTTCAGGCTTCTTCAGCTCGATGCCGGCCGCGCCACACTGTTGGCGCAGCTGGCTGCCGACGTAACGGTCGACGTCCATCGAGGTGAAGTCATGGTGGCCCCCGCGCTTGCAGCGCACGGCAAAGTGCTTGCCGGCCAGCAGGTGGCCGAAGTGCTGCTTGCACTTGGCAACGATGTCATCGAAGTCACCCAGCGGGTATTCCTCTACCTGCAGGAAATGGGTGATACCCGGGGTGCAGGTGAGGCGTTCGATCATCTCGCGCTGGACTTTTTCGTCTTCGATGCGGGTGACCACTTCGAGATTGTCCCAGACACCATCGACCGCGAGCTCAGGATCGAGGTCCTTGAGCACGTTGCGGATGTTCTTGGCGAGCTGACGGATGAAGCGCTTGCGCACCGGCCGGCTCTTGATGGTGATTTCTGGGAAGACTTTGACGATAAGTTTCATTGGTTAACAGCGCGCGCAGGGCCTGCCGAAAATGTGGGGCGCGAATTATAGCGGAAACTGCTCAGGATTTGACCAACTTTTGTACAGAAGGTTGGATTTATATTGCCTGTACTGGCCTCCTCGCCGGCAAGCCAGCTCCCACAGGACTTCGGCGGGCCTCAAGACCTGCGCCCTCTCAGTGGGAGCTGGCTTGCCGGCGATGAGGCCCTTAAAGGAAGCACACAGCCAACCAATGCACCCTATTGGTGCGTTGATGCCAAAAACCGCATCGTAAGGGTGCACTTTTCCCCGCCAACCCACCGCCAAATGCCCGCAAACGCCTGCTTTTATCCCACCCTCGCCATTTTCGGGCACTGGCATGCAATTTGCTCCCTTGTGAGGCAGGTAAGCTTGGCCGACTATCCGCGCCCGGCAACACCCTTTTTCCAGGGCAGCGGCCCACCGCGCTCTAGACCATCCGGAGGACAACATGTCGAAGTCGGTTCAACTCATCAAAGATCATGACGTCAAGTGGATTGATCTGCGTTTCACGGACACCAAAGGCATTCAGCACCACGTGACCATGCCGTCGCGTGATGCGCTGGACGAAGACTTCTTCGAAGTCGGCAAGATGTTCGACGGCTCCTCCATCGCTGGCTGGAAAGGCATCGAAGCGTCCGACATGATCCTGATGCCGGTCGACGACACCGCCGTGCTGGACCCGTTCACCGAAGAACCAACCCTGATCATCACCTGCGACATCGTCGACCCGTCGAGCATGCAGGGCTACGATCGCGACCCACGTGCGATCGCCAAGCGCGCCGAAGAGTACCTGAAGAGCACCGGCATCGGTGACACCGTATTCGCAGGCCCGGAGCCAGAGTTCTTCATCTTTGACGAAGTGAAGTTCCACTCGGACATCTCCGGCTCGATGTTCAAGATCTTCTCCGAGCAAGGCTCGTGGATGACCGGCGCTGACGTGGAAGGCGGCAACAAAGGCCACCGTCCAGGCGTGAAAGGCGGCTACTTCCCTGTTCCGCCGTTCGACCACGACCACGAAATCCGTACTGCCATGTGCAACGCACTGGAAGAAATGGGTCAGACCGTTGAAGTTCACCACCACGAAGTGGCGACTGCCGGCCAGAACGAAATCGGCGTCAAGTTCAACACCCTGGTGAAGAAAGCTGACGAAGTACAGGCCCTGAAATACGTCGTGCACAACGTTGCCGACGCTTACGGCCGTACCGCTACCTTCATGCCGAAGCCACTGTACGGCGACAACGGTTCGGGCATGCACGTGCACATGTCGATCTGGAAAGACGGCAAGAACACCTTCTCGGGTGAAGGCTATGCCGGCCTGTCCGACACCGCCCTGTACTTCATCGGCGGTATCATCAAGCACGGTAAGGCCCTGAACGGCTTCACCAACCCGTCGACCAACTCCTACAAGCGTCTGGTCCCAGGCTTCGAAGCTCCGGTAATGCTGGCCTACTCGGCTCGCAACCGTTCCGCCTCGATCCGTATTCCTTACGTCGGCAGCCCGAAAGCCCGCCGTATCGAAGCACGCTTCCCGGACCCATCGGCCAACCCGTACCTGGCCTTCGCGGCCCTGCTGATGGCCGGCCTGGACGGCATCCAGAACAAGATTCACCCAGGCGATGCTGCCGACAAGAACCTGTACGACCTGCCACCAGAAGAGGCCAAGGACATTCCGCAAGTCTGCGGCAGCCTGAAAGAAGCCCTGGAAGAGCTGGACAAAGGCCGTGCGTTCCTGACCAAGGGCGGCGTGTTCTCCGACGACTTCATCGATGCCTTCATCGAACTGAAGTCGGAAGAAGAGATCAAGGTCCGTACCTTCGTGCACCCGCTGGAATACGAGCTGTACTACAGCTGCTGATCTGATCGCCGCTTCGCGCCGATGACATGATCAAGACGGCCTCCTTCGGGAGGCCGTTTTCGTTTGCGCCACACGCAGAACCCTCGCCCGCCACGCTATGCTCTATCTTGGTGCAAGATTGAGTACAGTGCCCCGATTTGCTCCCCAATCTGGTTCACATTAAACGTTTCATCAAGACTTTCTGATCCGAATTTGCGCAGATCCAGGCCTTTATCGGCAAATCCCGCTTCTTTTCGGAGCTTTGGTTTGTTTCTTGCATTTTTTCTGCGGAGAGACACGCATCAGCCGATGCACCCCGAGCCCGGCCCTGGCCAAAGAAATGCCAGGCAAGCGCCAAAAGAGGTCAACGACGCCTTATGACCATCAGCGATGCGCAGCACCGTCTGCTTCTGGACAACCTGACCACCGCCACGTTGCTGCTCAACGCCGAGCTGCGCCTGGAATACATGAACCCGGCCGCGGAAATGCTGCTGGCCGTCAGTGGTCAACGTAGCCATGGGCAGTTCATCAGCGAGCTGTTTACCGAATCGACCGAGGCGCTCAGCTCGTTGCGCCAGGCCGTCGAGCAGGCGCACCCGTTCACCAAGCGCGAAGCGCAGCTCACCTCGCTGACCGGGCAGACCATCACCGTGGACTATGCGGTAACGCCCATCCTCAACCAGGGCCAGACCCTGCTGTTGCTGGAGGTGCACCCCCGCGACCGGCTGTTGCGCATCACCAAGGAAGAGGCCCAGCTGAGCAAGCAGGAAACCACCAAGATGCTGGTGCGCGGCCTGGCCCACGAAATCAAGAACCCCCTTGGCGGCATTCGCGGCGCGGCCCAGTTGCTGGCCCGCGAGCTACCCGAAGAAGGCCTGCGCGACTACACCAACGTAATCATCGAAGAGGCCGACCGCCTGCGCAACCTGGTCGACCGCATGCTCGGCTCGAACAAACTGCCATCGCTGGCCATGACCAACATCCACGAAGTGCTGGAGCGGGTCTGCAGCCTGGTCGACGCCGAAAGCCAGGGCTGCATCACTTTGGTGCGCGATTACGACCCAAGCCTGCCGGACGTGCTGATCGACCGCGAGCAGATGATCCAGGCCGTGCTCAACATCGTGCGTAACGCCATGCAGGCGATCAGTTCGCAGAACGAACTGCGCCTGGGCCGCATCACCCTGCGCAGCCGCGCCTTGCGCCAGTTCACCATCGGCCATGTTCGCCATCGCCTGGTCGCGCGGGTGGAGATCATCGATAACGGCCCGGGCATTCCACCGGAACTGCAAGACACCCTCTTCTATCCCATGGTCAGTGGCCGCCCGGACGGTACCGGGCTGGGCCTGGCCATTACCCAGAACATCATCAGCCAGCACCAGGGCCTGATCGAGTGCGAAAGCCACGCAGGCCACACCGCCTTCTCGATCTACCTGCCCCTGGAACAAGGAGCCACCGCCTCATGAGCCGAAGTGAAACCGTATGGATCGTCGACGATGATCGCTCCATCCGCTGGGTCCTGGAAAAAGCCCTGCAACAAGAAGGCATGACCACCCAGAGCTTCGACAGCGCAGATGGCGTGATGGGCCGCCTGGCACGCCAGCAGCCGGACGTGATCATTTCCGACATCCGCATGCCGGGCGCCAGCGGTCTCGACCTGCTGGCACAGATCCGCGAACACCACCCGCGCCTGCCGGTCATCATCATGACCGCCCATTCCGACCTCGACAGCGCCGTGGCGTCGTACCAGGGCGGTGCTTTCGAGTACCTGCCCAAGCCGTTCGATGTGGACGAGGCCGTCTCGCTCGTCAAGCGCGCCAACCAGCATGCCCAAGAGCAGCAAGGCCTGGATGTGCCACAGAATCTGGCACGCACCCCGGAGATCATCGGTGAAGCCCCGGCAATGCAAGAGGTGTTCCGCGCCATCGGCCGCCTTAGCCATTCCAACATCACCGTACTGATCAACGGCGAGTCCGGCACCGGCAAAGAGCTGGTCGCCCATGCCCTGCACCGCCACAGCCCGCGTGCGGCGTCGCCGTTCATTGCCCTGAACATGGCGGCCATCCCCAAGGACCTGATGGAGTCCGAGCTGTTCGGCCATGAAAAAGGGGCTTTCACCGGTGCTGCCAACCTGCGCCGGGGCCGCTTTGAACAGGCCGATGGCGGCACCTTGTTCCTCGACGAAATCGGTGACATGCCCGCCGACACCCAGACCCGCCTGCTGCGGGTACTGGCCGATGGCGAGTTCTATCGCGTTGGCGGGCATGTGCCGGTCAAGGTCGACGTGCGCATCATTGCTGCGACTCACCAGAACCTGGAGTCGCTGGTGCAGGCGGGCAAGTTCCGTGAGGACTTGTTCCACCGCCTGAACGTGATCCGCATCCACATTCCGCGGCTGGCCGACCGTCGCGAGGATATCCCTGCCCTCGCCCGCCACTTCCTTGCCCGGGCCGCTCAGGAGCTGGCCGTCGAGCCGAAGATTCTGAAACCGGAAACCGAAGAGTTCATCCGCAACCTGCCATGGCCGGGCAATGTGCGGCAGATGGAAAACACCTGCCGCTGGATCACCGTGATGGCCTCCAGCCGCGAGGTGCTGATTGGCGACCTGCCCCCCGAGCTGCTGAACCTGCCACAGGATGCTGCACCGGTCACCAACTGGGAGCAGGCCCTGCGCCAGTGGGCCGACCAGGCGCTGGCACGCGGGCAGTCGAACCTGCTGGACAGCGCGGTGCCGAGTTTTGAACGGATCATGATCGAGACGGCGCTCAAGCACACCGCCGGACGGCGCCGGGATGCGGCCCTGTTGCTGGGTTGGGGGCGTAATACCCTGACGCGCAAGATCAAGGAGCTGGGGATGAACGTGGCGGGTGGGGATGACGAGGAAGGTGACGAGCACTGACTTATCGGTAAACCCGTAATCTCCCGGGGCTGCTTTGCAGCCCTTTCGCGGCACAAGGCCGCTCCCACAGGGGTTCGCGTTCTCCTGTAGGAGCGGCCTTGTGCCGCGAAAGGGCCGCAAAGCGGCCCCAGCTATTTCAGCCCCGATGCACCGATCCTGTGCCCGATGCACCGCTGGAAGGCACAAACCCCCTCAAAACTCGGCCAAATCCCCCTCAAAGCCCAACATTCACGGGCTTTGCAAAATTGGCACGCCCCCTGCAATAGCTAATACATACCCAGTTTCGGGGGCCCTGGTACAGGCAGGCCGGGTGAACCCCTCTTTTATTCGCAGCACCGCCCGTTTTGGGGACCTCGGTACAGGCAGGCCGGGTCATCCCCCCTTTATACGCAGTAACCCCTTTTGGGGACCCTGGTACAGGCAGGCCGGGATATCCCCTCTTTTATTCGTGCAGTTTCACCTGTACCCGCCAACGCCCATCGTCCTCTGCACCGGCCCACTCGCCGTGCAGGGGACGCGCGGCAATCACCGTCAGCAACAACCCTTCCTGACTCTTCTGTACCCGCCAACTGACCGGTTTGCCCTGCAGGCTCAATTGCCCCTGCTGAGCCTTGCCCTGAGCCTGGAACAGCAGCGCAACCGTGCCTTCCACATTCTCGCCATGCAGCTTGGGTTCTTCGTTGAACCACAGCGTCAGGCCATCCTGCACCACCTCCACCTGCTGCAGCTCACGCTCGTCGGGCGCGGTCAGGCGGCCGATCATCAGCCCTACCATCAAGCCGACAATCGCCAGTGACAGCATTACCCGTGGGAAGGCCTTCGAACGCACGTCCGGTTCAGGGGTAGAATGCCCGTCATCTTCACGCTTGGAGCCGTGCATGTTTCACGTCATCCTTTTTCAACCAGAAATTCCGCCGAATACCGGCAACATCATTCGCCTGTGCGCCAACAGCGGCTGCGACCTGCACCTGATCGAACCCATCAGCTTCGAACTGGATGACAAGCGCCTGCGTCGCGCGGGGCTGGATTACCATGAGTATGCCACGCTCAAGCGCCACGAGAGCCTGGCCGGATGCCTGGAAAGCCTGGGTAATCCAAGGCTGTTCGCCTTTACCACCAAAGGCTCGCACCCGTTCCATGAAGTGGCCTATCAGCCGGGCGATGCCTTCCTGTTCGGGCCAGAGAGCCGCGGGTTGCCGGCCGAGGTGCTGGACAGCCTGCCGGCTGAACAACGCCTGCGCCTGCCAATGCGGCCGGGGTGCCGTAGCCTGAACCTGTCCAATACCGTGGCGGTGACGGTGTATGAGGCCTGGCGGCAGAACGGGTTTGCCGGTAGCTGATGCATTGGCAGGGGCGGCCTCTTTGCGGGGTAAGCCCGCTCCCACAAGGGTTGGGCGTACACAGTTCAACGTGGGGGCGGGCTTGCCCCGCGAAGAGGCCGGAACAGGCAACAAAAAAGCGCCCCGAGAGGCGCTTTCTTGATACCGGCAGTGATTACTGCACAGTCGGCACTTCGCCCGCTTCCTGCATGCGCTGCATTTCTTGCGCGTACAGTGCGTCGAAGTTGACCGGCGACAGCATCAGGGCCGGGAACGAACCGCGGGTCACCAGGCTGTCCAGGGTCTCACGGGCGTAAGGGAACAGGATGTTCGGGCAGAACGCACCCAGGGTGTGGCTCATCGAAGCCGCATCCAGGTTGGCGATCAGGAAGATACCGGCCTGCTGCACTTCAGCAATGAAGGCCACTTCGTCACCGTTCTTGACGGTAACCGACAGGGTCAGCACCACTTCGTGGAAGTCACCTTCCAGAGCCTTCTGCTTGGTGTTCAGGTCCAGCGCAACGCTTGGCTCCCAGGTCTGACGGAAGATCTGCGGGCTTTTCGGGGCCTCGAACGACAGGTCGCGCACATAGATGCGCTGCAGGGAGAACTGAGGGCTGTTGTCTTCTGCAGCAGCGCCGTTGGTCTGTTGGTCAGTCATGGCAGGTCCTTATCCTAATGTTTTTGAATGCAGTGCAAATCAGGCCGCCAGCAGCGCGTCGAGCTTGCCAGCGCGCTCCAGGGCATAGAGGTCATCGCATCCACCGACGTGGGTGCTGCCGATCCAGATCTGCGGCACCGACGTACGGCCGGCCTTCTGGCTCATCTCGGCGCGAACCTGCGGCTTGCCGTCGACCTTGATTTCCTGGAAGGCCACGCCCTTGCTCTCGAGCAGGTACTTGGCGCGCATGCAGTAGGGGCAGTAGTCGCTGGAATAGACGATGACGGGCTTCATATCACTTCACCAGGGGCAGGTTATCGGCTTTCCAGCTGGAAACGCCACCGCTCAGTTTGGCAGCGGTGTAGCCAGCCTTGAGCAGTTCGCGGCAGTGGGTGCCGGACTGCTGGCCCATTGCGTCGACAACGATCAGGGTCTTCTCTTTGTGCTTTTCAAGCTCGCTCATGCGAGCGGCCAGCTTGTCCTGCGGAATGTTGATGGCACCGACGATGTGGCCAGCGGCGTATTCCTTGGCAGTACGGATGTCGATGACCAGGCCCTTGTCGGCGTTGACCAGGGCGGTCAGTTGGCCATTGCTCAGGCTCTGGCCGCCGCGGCGGATTTCGTTGAGCAGCAGCAGGACCAGCAGAACAACGAAAATCGCAACCAGGATGTAGTGATCTGTCGCGAATTGAATCAGGTGAGCAACCATCAGCGGTGTTCCAGGCGATTGAAAATGCCGGCCAGTATACACAGCCCCCCAGTACCACCAAAGCCCGACGGGCGGGCTGCAAAGGTACCTTCATGTTGCCGCATTGGCCGCGCTGGTCAGGGAACAGGACGAATATTCGCCGCAGGTGGCGTATTTGCCCTAAAATGCGTGTCTTTATCATCTTTGAACAACCGTGAGTTTGATTGATGACGAGTACGCCCAAACCCCTGGTCCTGATCATCCTGGATGGCTTCGGCCACAGTGAAATCCCCGAACACAACGCCATCTTTGCCGCCAATACGCCGGTTTATGATCGCCTGCGCGCCACCCGGCCGCATGGGCTCATTTCCGGCTCGGGCATGGATGTCGGCCTGCCGGACGGGCAGATGGGCAACTCCGAAGTCGGTCACATGAACCTGGGGGCCGGCCGCGTCGTCTACCAGGACTTCACCCGCGTCACCAAAGCCATCCGCGATGGCGAGTTCTTCGAGAACCCGGTGCTAACCGGCGCCGTGGACAAGGCAACCAGTGCCGGCAAGGCCATTCACATTCTCGGCCTGCTGTCTGATGGCGGCGTGCACAGCCACCAGGACCACCTGGTTGCCATGGCCGAACTGGCTGCGCAGCGCGGGGCAGAAAAGATCTACCTGCACGCCTTCCTCGATGGCCGCGACACCCCGCCACGCAGCGCCCAGTCGTCCATCGAACTGATCGACGCCACCTTCGCCAGGCTGGGCAAGGGCCGCATCGCCAGCCTGATCGGCCGCTACTTTGCCATGGACCGCGACAACCGCTGGGACCGTGTCAGCGCCGCCTACAACCTGATCGTCGACAGCACCGCCGAGTACACCGCCGACACCGCCCAGGCCGGCCTGGAAGCGGCCTATGCCCGTGACGAGAGCGACGAGTTCGTCAAGGCCACGCGCATTGGCGAGGCGGTCAAGGTTGAAGATGGCGACGCCGTGATCTTCATGAACTTCCGCGCCGACCGCGCCCGCGAGCTGTCGCGTGCGTTTGTGGAAACCGACTTCAGCGAGTTCCCACGCGCCCGCCTGCCAAAACTGGCGGCCTACATCGGCCTGACCCAGTATTCGGCCAAGATCCCGGCCCCGGCGGCTTTTGCACCCTCCAGCCTGAACAATGTGCTGGGCGAGTACCTGGCCAAGAACGGCAAGACCCAGCTGCGCATCGCCGAGACCGAGAAGTACGCCCACGTTACCTTCTTCTTCTCGGGCGGGCGTGAAGAGCCGTTTGAAGGTGAAGAACGCATTCTGATCCCGTCGCCGAAGGTCGCCACCTACGACCTGCAGCCGGAGATGAACGCGCCGCAAGTGACCGATCGCATTGTCGAAGCCATTGAGCAGCAGCGTTACGATGTGATCGTGGTCAACTACGCCAACGGTGACATGGTTGGCCACACAGGCGTGTTCGAGGCAGCGGTCAAGGCGGTCGAAGCGCTGGATACCTGTGTAGGGCGCATTGTCGAAGCACTGGAGAAGGTAGACGGCGAAGCGCTGATTACCGCCGACCATGGCAACGTCGAGCAGATGGAAGACGAATGCACCGGCCAGGCGCACACCGCGCACACCACCGAGCCGGTGCCGTTCATCTATGTGGGCAAGCGCAACGTCAAGGTACGCGAAGGCGGTGTGCTGGCCGATGTGGCACCGACCATGCTGAAGCTGCTGGGGCTGGAAAAGCCGGTGGAAATGACCGGGACGTCGATCCTGATCGACGCCTGATTGGCGCCATTCGCGGGACAAGCCCGCTCCCACAACGCACTGCGTGGGTACCTGTGGGAGCGGGCTTGCCCCGCGAATGGGCCGCAAAGCGGCCCCGATCGCACATGACTTCCAGACCAACGCCCCCCTGCACCCGCAGCGAGGCGTTTTTTTTGCCTGCCCGGGCGGGCATACTAGGCCGGTCTCCATCCTTGGTACGCCAAACCCCATGCTTCGCGCCCTGATCCTACTCGCCCTGTCTTGCCTGCTCAGCCCGGCCTTTGCCGATGAGCGTGCCCAGACCCAGCAGCAACTGGACGCCACCCGCCAGGATATTGCCGAGCTCAAGAAGACGCTGGGCAAGCTCCAGGAAGAAAAGGCCGGTGTGCAAAAGGACCTCAAAGCCACCGAGACCGACATCGGCAACCTCGAAAAGCAGGTGGAGGCACTGCAGCAAGAACTAAAAAAGACCGAGGGCGATCTGGAGCGCCTTGATACCGAGAAAAAAAAACTCCAGAGCGCCCGCGTTGAACAACAACGACTGATTGCCATACAGGCCCGCTCGGCCTACCAGAACAACGGCCGCGAGGAATACCTCAAACTGCTGCTCAACCAGCAGAACCCCGAGAAGTTCGCCCGCACCCTGACGTACTACGACTACCTCAGCAAAGCGCGCCTGGAGCAATTGCGCACCTTCAACGAGACCTTGCGCCAACTGGCCAACGTCGAGCAGGAAATTGCCGGCCAGCAGCAACAGTTGCTGACCCAGCGCGCCGACCTCGACAGCCGCCGCCAGGCGCTGGAAGCCGAACGCGGCAAGCGCCAGCAGGTGCTGGCCAAGCTCAATGGCGACATGAAGGACCGCGATCAGAAGTTGCAAGCCCGCGAGCAGGACCAGGCCGACCTGTCCAAAGTCCTCAAGACCATCGAGGAAACCCTGGCCCGGCAGGCCCGCGAAGCTGAAGAGGCGCGCAAGAAAGCCTTGCTGGCCCAGCAGGAAGCGGAAAAACGCCGTCAGCAGGAGGCGCTGGCCGCCGCCGCTGCCCGCGAGCAGGCCCAGGAACCTGTGGAACCACCGAAAAAGGCCCGCACCACGCTCGGCCCGATGGTTTCCACCGACGGCGCAAGCTACGGCGGTGCATTTTCTTCGGCACGGGGAAAACTTCCATGGCCGGTGAACGGTCGATTGCTGGCACGCTTCGGTGATGCCCGCGGCAGCGACGCCCGTGCCAAGTGGGATGGGGTGATGATCAGTGCCAACCCGGGCACCCAGGTCCGTGCGGTGCACGGCGGGCGCGTGGTGTTCGCCGACTGGTTGCGCGGCGCGGGGCTTCTGGTCATTCTCGACCATGGCAATGGTTACCTGAGCCTGTACGGTCACAACCAGAGCCTGCTCAAAAACGCCGGTGATATCGTCAAGGCCGGTGAAGCCATTTCCACCGTTGGTGACAGCGGTGGCCAGGACGCGGCAGGCTTGTACTTCGCCATCCGCCAGCAGGGCCGGCCTACCGACCCTTCGCAATGGTGCCGGGGCTAGTCAAATTTATACGGCGTAGACTGAGAGCTGCGCCGATGCTCCCCAGGGAGCACTTACAGGATCAGGAGTTCGTTCGACATGCTGCACTCGCCTCGTCTCACCCAGCTGGCCCTGTCCATCGCCCTGGCGGTCGGCGCGCCCCTGGCCACCGCCGCAGAGCCGGCCAAGGCCGCCGCAGTGCCAGCCACCGAGGTAACCGCCAAGGCGCCGCTGCCGCTGGAAGAGCTGCGCACCTTCGCCGAGGTCATGGACCGCATCAAGGCTGCCTACGTCGAACCGGTGGATGACAAGACCCTGCTGGAAAACGCCATCAAGGGCATGCTCAGCAACCTCGACCCGCACTCCGCCTACCTCGGCCCGGAGGACTTCCAGGAGCTGCAGGAAAGCACCAGCGGCGAGTTCGGCGGGCTGGGCATCGAGGTTGGCCAGGAAGACGGCTTTATCAAGGTGGTGTCGCCAATCGACGACACCCCGGCTTCGCGTGCCGGCGTGCAGGCAGGCGACCTGATCGTCAAGATCAACGGCGCCCCGACCCGTGGCCAGACCATGACCGAAGCGGTCGACAAGATGCGCGGCAAGATCGGCGAGAAGATCACCCTGACCCTGGTGCGTGACGGCGGCAATCCGTTCGACGTGACACTGGCCCGCGCGGTTATCCAGGTCAAGAGCGTGAAGAGCCAGCTGCTGGAGAACGATTACGGCTACATCCGCATCACCCAGTTCCAGGTCAAGACCGGCGACGAAGTGGGCAAGGCGCTGGCCAAGCTGCGCAAAGACAACGGCAAGAAGTTGCGCGGGGTAGTGCTGGACCTGCGCAACAACCCGGGCGGCGTGTTGCAGTCGGCGGTGGAAGTGGCCGACCACTTCCTGACCAAGGGCCTGATCGTCTACACCAAGGGCCGCATCGCCAACTCCGAACTGCGTTTCTCTGCCGACCCGGCCGACGCCAGCGATGGCGTGCCACTGGTGGTGCTGATCAACGGCGGCAGTGCCTCGGCCTCGGAAATTGTCGCAGGCGCCCTGCAGGACCAGAAGCGCGCCGTACTGATGGGTACCGACAGCTTCGGCAAAGGCTCGGTGCAGACCGTGCTGCCGCTGGCCAACGACCGCGCCCTGAAGCTGACTACCGCGCTGTACTACACGCCGAATGGCCGCTCGATCCAGGCCCAGGGCATCGTCCCCGATATCGAAGTGCGCCCGGCCAAACTTACCGCCGAAGTCGATACCGACAATTTCAAGGAAGCCGACCTGCAGGGCCACCTGGGCAACGGCAACGGCGGCGCCGACCGCCCGACCGGCAGCAGCAAACGCAAGGAACGCCCGCAGGACGATGACTTCCAGCTGAGCCAGGCCCTGAGCCTGCTCAAGGGGCTGAACATCACTTCGGGCAAATGATCCACACGATGCGTTACCTGCTGTGTCTGCTGTTCTCCCTGATGGCCGGTGTCGCGCACGCGGCGCCGGTCAGCAAGGCCTACATGAGCATCATCATCGACGACCTGGGCCAAAGCACCGAGCGTGACAGCCGCACCCTCGCCCTTCCCGGCCCGGTGACCATGGCGATCATGCCCGATACCCCGCATGCCACTGACTTCGCCCGCCAGGCCCACAAGGCCGGCAAAACGGTGATCCTGCACATGCCCATGGACCCGGCCACCGGGCCCTATGCCTGGCACCCGGGCATAGCCATCGAAGCGCTGGCGCAGCGCCTGGATGCGGCCTTGGCGAAAGTGCCCTACGCCGCCGGCATCAACAACCACATGGGCAGCCGCATGACGGCACAGCGTGAACCCATGGCCTGGTTGATGGGTGAACTGCAGCAACGCCACCTGTTCTTCGTCGACAGCCGCACCAGCGCCGCCACCGTGGCCGCAGCCGAGGCCCAGCGCATCAGCCTGGCCCACGTTTCGCGGGATGTGTTCCTCGACGATGTGCGCACAACCGAGGCGATCACCGGGCAGTTGCAGCAAGGCATCGCCCTGGCGCGCAAGCAAGGGTCTGCGGTGCTGATCGGGCATCCTTACCCACAAACCCTCGACGTGCTGGAACGGGCACTGCCACAGCTCAAGGCCCAGGGCGTCGAACTGATCAGGCTCAGCCAGATGATTGCCGTGCGCAGCAACCAGGCGATGCCTGGGCATGGCAAGAATGGCCGCTACACCAATCGCTGAGAAGCTGGGGCTGCTTTGCAGCCCTTCGCGGGCACGCCCGCTCCCACAGGGATCGCGCCGGCTTCAGGCCCTGTGACAATCCTGTGGGAGCGGGCATGCCCGCGAAGGGCCGCAAAGCGACCCCAATAAAAAACCCCGCTCAGTGAGCGGGGTTTTGTTTGCATCAACAGCAATCAGCTGTACACACGCCCCAGCAGCTGGCGGTGGCTTTCGAACTGATCCAGCACATCACGCACGATCTGCTCGGGCGCAAAGCCCATCAGGTCATACTCCTGGCTGCCATCGTGCAGGTACACCTCGGCGCGATAGTAGCGCTGACGCACTTCCGGTTCACCCTCCACCGGCGCCTCGCTCGGCGCGGCCATGTAGCCGTCCAGGCTCACTTCGTAAACGAACGGGTTACCCTCGTCCATCATCACCCGCAGGCCCATCATGTTGCGCGACTGGCCAACGCGGGTTTCCACCTCAAAGCCCAGAGTCTGCAACTGCGCGGCCGCTTCTTTCAGCGCCGGGCTGACCTGCTTGTCCATGAAGCGCTGCACCACAGCCTGGGTGGGCTGCAGCTCCAGCTGGGTCAGGCGCTCGCTGAAGCCACGACGACCACGGGCCGCCAGTTCGGCGCGCTCCTGTTCGACCGCCACGTCCTGCTTCATGGCCTTGTACAGGCCGAACATGAACAGCACCAGCACCACCGAGAACGGCAGGCCTGCCAGCACGACCATGGTTTGCATGGCTTCGAAGTTACCGGCAAACAGCAGGCCGATGGTGACCAGGGTAATGACAACCGACCAGAACACCACCATCCAGTGCGGGGCGTCTTCATCCACCTTGCCGCCTTTGCACGACAGGTTGGCCATCATCACCGCGCCGGAATCGGCCGGGGTGAGGAACAGTACAAAGCCGACAAATACCGCCACACCAATCACGATCTTCGCCGCCGGGAAGTATTCCAGCAGTTGGTAGATCGACATTGACGGCTGTTCCAGCGCAGTCTTGCCCAGCTCCACCGCCCCTTGGTTGATCACCAGGTCCAGTGCGGTGTTGCCGAAGATCGACAGCCAGGCCAAGGTGAAGCCCAGCGGGATCAACAGCACGCCGCTGACCAGTTGGCGCACGGTACGGCCCTTGGAGATACGGGCAATGAACATGCCGACGAACGGGCCCCAGGAAATCCACCAGGCCCAGTAGAACACGGTCCACAGGCCCAACCAGCGCTCGGACTTGCCGGCTTCGCCTTCGTACACGTAAAGGTCGAAGGTTTTCAACACGATACCGTTCAGGTAGTCGCCAACGTTCTGCACAAAGCCGTTGAACAGGTGCAGCGTGTTGCCCGCCAGCAGCACGAACAGCAGCAGGCCGCTGAACAGCAGGATGTTCAGGTTGGACAAGCGGCGAATGCCGTTTTCCACGCCCGATACCGCCGCCACGGTGGCCACGCCGGCCATGACCAGGATCACCACCAGCAGGTTGGTCTGGCTGTGCTCCATGCCGAACAGGTATTCAAGGCCCGAGGACACCTGCATCGAGCCGATCCCCAGGTTGGTCACCAGGCCCAGCAGGGTGACGAACATGCCGAAGATGTCCACCGCGTTGCCGGCAGCGCCCTTGACCCAACGCTCGCCCACCAGCGGGTACAGCGCTGAGCGCAATGCCAGCGGCTGGTTGTGACGGTAGGCGAAGTAACCCACGGCCAGGCCGACCAAGGCGTAGATCGCCCAGCCATGCAGGCCCCAGTGCAGGAAGGTCAGCTGCAGGCCCTGGCGCGCAGCTTCGAGGCTGGCCGGGGTGCCTTCCGGTGGGTTGAAGTAATGGTCCAGCGGCTCGGAAGCGCCGAAGTACAGCAGCGAAATGCCAATACCGGAAGAGAACAGCATGCCGGCCCAGGCGCCGTAGCTGAAGTCAGGCTGGTCGTCCTTGCCGCCAAGCTTGAGCTTGCCGTAATCGGAGAAGGCCAGGTAGACGACGAACAGCAGGTAACCGCAGATCACCAGCATGTAGTACCAGCCAAAGGTGCGCGTCAGCCATTTCTGGGCCACGCCCAGCACCTGGCCAGCGGTATCGGGTACAGCGATCAGCAAGGCAGTCAGAACAAGGATCATCAGCGCGGAGGTGAAGAACACCACGCGGTTGACCCGTACCCTCTCGGCGGGGGGCTTGGTAAGTGAGGCAGAACTCATTGCACGAATGCTCCGGGCAGTACGGCTGTGGAGGCTAATCAGTCTTTCCCGAGCAATTGGTGGAATATCCCCACTGCGTCAGGTGTTATAAAAGCACCTTGGAAACCGTGATCCCGAATCGATACGTTGCAAAAAAACAGACTGGGGCTGCTGAAAAATGCCAAGCATCCGCAGGGGTGCGCGCATTCGTCACAGACTACCTCGCCCGCTCCAAGGGCCTGTCGCAGGGCCAGGGGCCGTGCGGCAGAATCTGTATTTCGCATCGCTCATGCCCGTCAACGCCTTGTATTCCGGGGGTTACACGATTTCCTAGGGTGTCAATCCGTGCCTTCTCGACCGCCCTGAAAGCTGTCAATGGCACAAATTGTCGCAGAGCTTATTCTTTATTGATTGAACGTTCAATCAAAACAAAATAGACTGGTCTTCGCCGAGTCAGCCGCCCGTCGCCTGCTCGCAGACCTGAGGAGATAGCAAGATGCCCAAGGTCGGTATGCAACCCATCCGCCGCCAGCAGTTGATCGAAGCCACATTGCAGGCGGTCGATCAGGTCGGTCTGGGGGACGCCAGCATTGCGCTGATTGCCCGCTTGGCCGGTGTGTCAAACGGCATCATCAGTCACTACTTTCGGGACAAGAACGGCCTGATCGCAGCGACGATGGGTTACATCATGAGCATGCTCAACGAAGGTGTCAGAGCACGCCGACAGGCCCTGGCGGATGACAGCCCGCGCGCTCATCTGAAAGTGATCATCGAAGGCAACTTCGATGCCAGCCAGGTGAACGGCCCGGCAATGAAAACCTGGTTGGCCTTCTGGGCTTCCAGCATGCACCAGCCCGATTTGCACAGGTTGCAGCGGATCAACGACCACCGCTTGTATTCCAACCTGTGCTGCCAGTTCCGCCGTGCCCTGCCGCTCTACCATGCGCGCAAGGCAGCCCGCGGCCTGGCAGCCCTGATCGACGGTTTGTGGCTGCGTGGCGCCCTGTCGGGTGATGCATTCGACACCGACCAGGCGATACGGATTGCTTACGAATACATGGCTCTACAACTGGCTAAACAGCACACCCTGGGCACAAACGACCAGGCTGCCGAACCAGCACGCACGGCCCTTGCCAACCCGGCAGGAGCGTGACGCGCAAGCCAAACCACACACTGCACTTGCGAGGACACTATGGCCCGTTTCGGAACGCAAAAACTCTACATTGATGGCGCTTACGTCGACGCTGGCAGCGATGCCACCTTCGAAGCCATCAACCCGGCCACCGGCGAAGTCCTCGCCCACGTACAACGTGCCACCGAGGCCGATGTCGAGAAGGCCGTGGAAAGCGCCGAGCGTGGCCAGAAAGTCTGGGCTGCGATGACCGCCATGCAGCGTTCGCGCATCCTGCGCCGTGCCGTCGAAATTCTGCGCGAGCGCAACGATGAACTGGCCCAGCTGGAAACCCTGGACACCGGCAAGTCGTATTCCGAAACCCGCTACGTCGACATCGTCACCGGCGCCGACGTGCTGGAATACTACGCAGGCCTGGTACCGGCCATCGAAGGCGAGCAGATTCCGCTGCGTGAATCGTCCTTCGTCTACACCCGCCGCGAGCCGCTGGGCGTGACCGCAGGTATCGGCGCCTGGAACTACCCGATCCAGATCGCCTTGTGGAAATCCGCCCCGGCCCTGGCCGCCGGCAACGCGATGATCTTCAAGCCATCGGAAGTCACCTCGCTGACCACCCTGAAACTGGCCGAGATCTACACCGAAGCCGGCCTGCCGAATGGCGTGTTCAACGTGCTGACCGGCAGCGGCCGCGAAGTTGGCACCTGGTTGACCGAGCACCCGCGCATCGAAAAAGTCTCCTTCACCGGCGGCACCACCACCGGCAAGAAAGTCATGGCCAGCGCCTCCAGCTCCTCGCTGAAGGAAGTCACCATGGAGCTGGGCGGCAAGTCGCCACTGATCATCTGCGCCGACGCCGACCTGGACAAGGCCGCCGACATCGCCATGATGGCCAACTTCTACAGCTCGGGCCAGGTGTGCACCAACGGCACCCGCGTGTTCATCCCAGCTGAAATGAAGGCGGCGTTCGAAGCCAAGATCGCCGAGCGTGTTGCGCGCATCCGCGTTGGCAACCCGGAAGACGAAAACACCAACTTCGGCCCGCTGGTCAGCTTCGCTCACATGGAAAACGTGCTGGGCTACATTGCCAAGGGTAAAGAAGAAGGTGCCCGCGTACTGTGCGGCGGCGAGCGTCTGACCGAAGGTGACTTCGCCAAGGGCGCCTTCGTGGCCCCGACCGTGTTCACCGACTGCACCGACGACATGACCATCGTCAAGGAAGAAATCTTCGGCCCGGTCATGAGCATCCTGTCCTACGAGACCGAGGAAGAAGTGATCCGCCGTGCCAACGACACCGAGTACGGCCTGGCCGCCGGTGTGTGCACCAACGACATCACCCGCGCCCACCGCATCATCCACAAGCTGGAAGCCGGTATCTGCTGGATCAACGCCTGGGGTGAATCGCCGGCCGAAATGCCGGTCGGTGGCTACAAGCAGTCGGGCGTCGGCCGTGAGAACGGCGTCAGCTCGCTGGCTCAATACACTCGCATCAAGTCGGTCCAGGTCGAGCTGGGCGGCTACAACTCGGTTTTCTAAACCCTGTCTAGCCACGCCCGTGCCGCTGTGCACGGGCGTTTCCGCTCCCTGATCACCGCCAACACGAGGGTACTTTCATGTCCCAAGAATTCGATTACATCATCGTCGGTGCCGGTTCGGCCGGTAACACCCTGGCCACCCGCCTGACCGAAGACGCCGGCGTCACCGTGCTGCTGCTCGAAGCCGGTGGCCCTGACTACCGCTTCGACTTCCGCACCCAGATGCCAGCCGCCCTGGCTTTCCCGCTGCAGGGCCGCCGCTACAACTGGGCCTACGAGACCGACCCGGAGCCGCACATGGACGGCCGCCGCATGGAGTGTGGCCGTGGCAAGGGCCTGGGTGGCTCGTCGCTGATCAACGGCATGTGCTACATCCGCGGCAACGCCATGGACTTCGACGGCTGGGCAGAACTGCCAGGCCTGGAAGACTGGACCTACCTGGATTGCCTGCCATACTTCCGTAAAGCCGAAACCCGTGACATCGGCCCGAACGATTACCACGGTGGTGAAGGCCCGGTCAGCGTTGCCACGCCAAAGGCCGGCAACAACCCGCTGTTCCACGCCATGGTCGAGGCCGGCGTACAAGCCGGTTACCCGCGCACCGAAGACCTCAACGGCTACCAGCAGGAAGGCTTCGGCCCGATGGACCGTTCGGTCACTAAAAACGGCCGCCGCTCCAGCACCGCCCGTGGCTATCTGGACCAAGCCAAGAAGCGCCCGAACCTAACCATCGTCACCCACGCCCTGAGCGACCGCGTGCTGTTCGACGGCAAACGCGCCGTTGGCGTGACTTACCTGGTCGGCGACAGCGAAGAGCGTGTTGAAGCCCGTGCCCGCAAGGAGGTGATCGTAAGCTCCGGCGCCATCGCTTCTCCGCAGCTGCTGCAGCGCTCTGGCGTGGGCCCGCGCGCACTGCTGGAAAGCCTCGACATCCCGGTTGTGCACGACCTGCCGGGCGTTGGCGAAAACCTGCAGGACCACCTTGAGCTGTACCTGCAGTACGCCTGCACCCAGCCGGTGTCGCTGTACCCATCGCTGCTGTGGTGGAACCAGCCGGCCATCGGCGCCGAGTGGTTGTTCAACGGCACCGGTATCGGCGCCAGCAACCAGTTCGAGGCTGGTGGCTTCATCCGTACGCGCCCTGAATTCAAGTGGCCGAACATTCAGTACCACTTCCTGCCGGTGGCCATTAACTACAACGGCTCCAATGGCGTGAAGGAACACGGCTTCCAGGCGCACATGGGCTCCATGCGCTCGCCTGCCCGTGGCCGCATCCAGGCCAAGTCGAAAGACCCGCGCCAGCACCCGAGCATCCTGTTCAACTACATGTCCACCGAGCAGGACTGGCAGGAGTTCCGTGACGGCATCCGCCTGACCCGCGAAATCATGGCCCAGCCGGCACTGGACCCATACCGTGGCCGCGAGATCAGCCCGGGCGCCGACGTGCAAACAGACGAACAGCTGGACAAGTTCATCCGCGAGCACGCCGAAACCGCCTTCCACCCGTCGTGCTCGTGCAAGATGGGCACCGACGACATGGCAGTGGTTGACGGCGAAGGCCGTGTGCATGGCATGAAGGGCCTGCGCGTGGTCGATGCGTCGATCATGCCGCTGATCATCACCGGCAACCTCAACGCCACCACGATCATGATCGCCGAGAAGATCTCGGACAAGATCCGTGGTCGCAAGCCGCTGCCGCGCAGCACCGCCAAGTACTATGTGGCAGGGGATGCGCCGGTGAAAGGCAAGCCGATGCGTGAAGTGAAGCAGGGCTGACACCCTGATCAGGGGCCGCGCTGCGGCCCCTCTTACGCCTTCCAGTCAGGTGGGCAGCGCAAAGAAGGTGCGCATCAACGCGTCATCCTCTGTGCCCAACCGCTCAGCCAGTGCCTGGCGATCGAACAATACCCCCGTGCGCATCTCCCGCACTGTGACCCCGCTTGGCGCTTGCGCCAGTGCCTTCAGGCCCACCTCCATGAAGCGATAATCGTGGCCCTGAACGGCCGTCATCTTTTCCACTTGCAGGTAGCGCCCTGGCAACATCAGCGACTCTGCCTCATCCGGTCGCCTTGAGAAAGGCCCGATAGGCGTGGCCTGCATGTCCTCGCCCGGTTCCAGCACGTACACCAACGCGTTGTCATCAAACGCCCCTCTGCCACTGACCTGGGTCTGCGGGTCGTTGAAAACCTCCCAGAGCGCATAACGGTTTTCCGTGAAAGACGTGAAGTCGGTGGTCACCAGCACGTCCCCCACCTCAATGGCGCCATCGCCGAATGCCGGTATACCGGAACCCCGCAAGCCCGACGCAGCACGGTACAGCCGTACCTGGTTGCTTACGCCTATCTCGCCAAGGGCACGGGCAAGGTCGTGACTGCGCTGGATATTCTCGGCGTGAGTACCCTCGAGGGGCAGCCCCCGCCACAGGTTGTTGTAGCGCTCTGGTGAGCTGGTGTACTCGGCAATGGCGGGCGAGCCAAAGCCGTGCTCATCGCGATAGACGGGAAAGGGCTCACTGAATGCATCCAGATACTCACCGCGGGCGCCCAAGGCATCCAGGTCAGCCCACGGCACCGCGCCCATCAGGGCTTCCTGGCGGGCCAGCGCCTGGTCCGACACAGCCAGCAATTCGTCTGCCGCCGGCGCCATGTAAAGCTCCCAATCGACCTTGGCAACCGCGGTTTGCACCTGGCCAACATTGCGCGGGGGTACGCGGCTATCGCTGAACAGGTCACCGGCACGCATCATTGCTGCATCAAGCAGGATGAAAAGGATATCCGTCAGTACTGCCCACCATGCTGCCGTGCGCCAGGCCCGTTTGCCATTGAGCGCCCGGTCCAGGTGCAGCGCCAGGCTCACGGTGCCAAGCCCCAGCGAGGTCAATAAGACTGGCCAGCCAAACGGCGCCATCGGTGCAATGACCAGACTGGCAGCTTGTAAGCCCGCCAACCAGTTGGCCTTGCGCAGTTGTGCGTTGGTGGTCAGCCGCTCGTGGGCATCGCTGGTCAGATCATCCATGACCGCTTCGCGCAGGTGGACGAACAGGTCCCCTGCAATCGCCTGCCCGGCAATCGTGATATCGCCCCGTGACTGGGCAAGCCACTTGAGGTATGTGCTTATGCGCAGGCGTAGCGGCTGTGCCAGTACCCCATCCCCGACGAACAGCCTGACCAGGCGCTCCCGCCCCTCAGGCGTGGCGGCCTGATCAGCAAGCCATGCTGTAAGTGCGTGGCGATTGTCGAATACCTGCACAACAGCCTGCGCATCGGCAAGATAGAGGCACAACTTGCCAGTCTTCAGCTTATGCTGGAACAGCAGCCTGGCGCTGATACCGCCGATGGCAAGCGTGCTCCAACCCCGCTGGGCATTCACTGGCCGGGGCTGTCGCAGACCTTGCACACTGATCGGCAGTGCGGGTACCGCAAACGTCGCCACCATCAGCTCCCGCCGCTCTGGCTCGCTGAGCGTCGATTGGCCCACGGCGGCAAGGAAACGGGCGCGGGCCAGCACGCAATAATCTTCGCCATGCTGCGACCGGAACCTGCTCAGAGCCTCGGTATAGCGCCCCGCAAAATCCAGTTGCCAGAACGCCTTCAGCACTTGCTGTGGGTCAAGCCGCACTTCGTTGCGCTCGTCATAGTCAATGTGGCTGGCGTCCACCCGGTAGAAGCCACCGTAAACGCTTAATTCATCTGCACTGTCCTGCTGCTGTGGGCTGAAGCGCTGGATCACCAGCTCGGTCAGGCTCAGGGAGCGCCAAGGCGGCCCGCTGTGGCACCAGCCGGTGTAGCTGCGCGAGCTCGTTGCTGCGGCGTGGAATTCGTGCCAATAGAGCCTGTCCGGATCCACCCAGTACCCTAGTTGCTGGTGCAGCACATGGCCGGCCGCTTGACTCGCCATCCTGTGCAAATCAGGGAAATGCCCCAGCATGCGTTGGGCCAGCTGGGCGAGTGACAAGGTTTCTTGATCGTTCATGGATCTTGGCTACCTGGGACAAGGCGTTCCACTACACAGGCAAGCCGCAGTAACGATGCGGTATCGCTTTACAGCCCGCATCGGCCTCAGGTTAGAATCGATTGGCACGCGACCTGCTAGCTTTTGCTGAAAAACGCGCTACCACGTCCCTTCCCGCCGCTGTCTCGGAGTACCTGCCTTTGGATGCAAGCACCATCAACAGCCTGTTCTTGATCGGCGCATTGCTGGTGGGTGCAAGTATTCTGGTCAGCTCGCTGTCTTCGCGCCTGGGCATCCCCATTCTGGTCATCATCCTCGCCGTCGGCATGGTCGCCGGTGTCGATGGTGGCGGCATCATCTTCAACAACTACCCGACCGCCTACCTGGTGGGCAACCTGGCACTGGCCGTGATCCTGCTCGACGGTGGCTTGCGCACGCGGGTGGCAAGCTTTCGCGTAGCGCTGTGGCCGGCGCTGTCGCTGGCCACGGTCGGGGTAATGATCACCACCGCCCTCACCGGCCTGGTCGCCGCCTGGCTGTTCAACCTGAGCCTGATCCAGGGCCTGCTGATCGGCGCCATCGTTGGCTCTACCGATGCCGCTGCGGTGTTCTCGCTGCTGGGCGGCAAAGGCCTGAACGAACGGGTTACCGCCACCCTGGAGATCGAGTCGGGCAGCAACGACCCAATGGCCGTGTTCCTCACGGTCACCCTGATCGACATGATCGCCAGCGGCCAGACCGGCCTGCACTGGAGCCTGCTGGGCCACCTGTTGCGCGAATTCGGCATCGGCGGGCTGCTGGGCCTGGGTGGCGGCTGGCTGATGCTGCAACTGGTAAACCGCATCAACCTGGCCGGTGGCCTGTACCCGATCCTGGTAGTAGCCGGCGGCCTGGTGGTGTTCTCGCTGACCAACGCCCTGCACGGTAGCGGCTTCCTCGCCGTATACCTGTGCGGCCTGGTGCTGGGCAACAAGCCTATCCGCAGCCGCCATGGCATCCTGCACATGCTCGACGGCATGGCATGGCTGGCCCAGATCGGCATGTTCCTGGTGCTGGGGCTGCTGGTCACACCTCACGACCTGCTGCCCATCGCCTTGCCGGCGCTAGGCCTGGCATTGTGGATGATCCTGGTGGCGCGGCCGCTGTCGGTGGTCGCGGCACTGCTGCCGTTCAAGGCCTTCCATGGCCGCGAAAAAGGCTTTATCTCCTGGGTAGGCCTGCGCGGCGCGGTGCCGATCATTCTGGCGGTGTTCCCGCTGATGGCCGGCCTGCCAGACGCTCAGCTGTTCTTCAACCTGGCGTTCTTCATCGTGCTGGTATCACTGCTGGTGCAAGGCACCAGCCTGCCGTGGGTGGCCAAACTGCTAAAAGTGACCGTACCGCCAGACCCGGCGCCAATCTCCCGCTCTGCCCTGGAAGTGCACATCACCAGCGAGTGGGAAATGTTCGTCTACCGCCTGGGCGCCGAAAAATGGTGCATCGGGGCCGCCCTGCGCGAGCTGAAAATGCCCGAAGGCACGCGGATTGCCGCGCTGTTCCGGGGCGAACAACTGCTGCACCCCTCAGGCAGTACCGTGCTGCAAGTTGACGACATGCTCTGCGTGATCGGTCATGAGCACAACCTGCCTGCCCTGGGCAAGTTGTTCAGCCAAGCGCCACAACGCGGCCTGGACCTGCGTTTCTTTGGCGACTTCGTGCTCGAAGGCGATGCCGAACTGGGAGCCGTTGCAGCGCTTTACGGCCTGAAACTCGATGGCCTGGACGCGAAAATGCCGTTGGCGCAGTTCATCCGACAGAAGGTCGGAGGCGCTCCAGTAGTAGGTGACCAGGTCGATTGGCATGGCACGATCTGGACCGTGGCGACCATGGACGGGAACAAGATTCAGAAAGTAGGCGTCAGATTCCCCGAAGGAACGCGACCCGGACCAGGATTGTTCCTCTAAACTTCGTTTCTGCCGGATCCACAAGTAGTCTGCCTATGTCCCTGCGCGCGTACCTTCGCACAGCCCTGCTCGGGCTGTGCCTGTCCCTTTCCTTTGCCGCCACCGCGGCAGAAGCCCCGACCACCGCCAGCATCCAGAATAGCCTCGACAAGATCGCCGAGCGCAAACTGCCCGAGGCTGACCAGAAGGCCCTGCAGCAAGTGCTCGAGCAAACGCTGAGCCTGCTTGCCAGCAAGGAAGACAACGAAAAGAAGCTCGCCGCGCTCAAGCAGCAGTTGACCAGTGCGCCCAAGGAAACCAGTGACAGCCAGAAGGAGCTCGCCAGGCTCAAGCAAAGCAAGGCGCTGCCCGTCGCTCAACGGTACGCCGCACTCACCGTGCCGCAGCTCGAGCAAATGCTCAGCGAACGCAACACCCAGCAGGGCGAGCTGCAGAAGGCGCTGTCCGAAGCCAACAGCCTGATCATCAATTCGCAAACCCGCCCGGAACGCGCCCAGGCCGAAATCAGCAACAGCCAGGCCCGCGCCCAGCAGATCAACACCATCCTTAAAACCGGCAAGGACGGCGGCAAATCGATCAACGCCGACCAGCGCAACCAGCTCAACGCCGAACTTGCCTCGCTCAACGCGCTGACCCTGTTGCGCCGCCAGGAACTGGCCGGCAACACCCTGCTGCAAGATCTCGGCAATGCTCGTCATGATTTGCTGATCGAGCGCGCCGCGCGCCTGGAGCAGGAAATCCAGGACCTGCAGACCCTGATCAACGAAAAGCGCCTGGCCCAGTCCCAGGAAGCGGTTACCCAACAGTCGATCGAGGCCCAGAAGGCCGGTGGCAGCAGCCTGCTGGCGACCGAAAGCGCGATCAACCTCAAGCTCTCCGACTACCTGCTGAAAAGCACCGACCGCCTCAACGAGCTGACCCAGCAGAACCTGCGCACCAAGCAGCAGCTGGACAGCCTGACCCAGGCCGACCAGGCGCTGGACGAGCAGATCAACGTGCTCAAGGGCAGCTTGCTGCTGTCAAAGATCCTCTACAAGCAGAAGCAGACCCTGCCGCACCTGAAAGTCGACCGCGACCTGGCCGACCAGATCGCCGACACCCGGCTGTACCAGTTCGAGGTCAACCAGCAACGCGAGCAGATGAGCAACCCGGTCACCTACGTCGACAAGCTGCTGGCCGCCCAACCGCAGGAAGACGTGACTCCCCAGCTGCGCAAGGCGTTGCTGGAGGTGGCGATCACCCGCAGTGACCTGCTGGAGCGGCTGAACCGCGAACTGTCGGCGCTGCTCAACGAATCGATCACCCTGCAGCTCAACCAGAAGCAGCTGCTGGGCACCGCACAGAACCTGCGCACCACCCTGGACGAGCAGATGTTCTGGATCCCCAGCAACAAGCCGCTGGACTGGGACTGGCTGAGCTATGTACCCGAGCGCCTGGCCGACCAGGTCGCCAACCTGCCGTGGGGCTCGGGCCTGAAAGAGCTGGCCGACGGCCTGAGCCAGCGTCCGCTGCTGTTCTTGCCACTGTTGCTGGTCATCGGCGCGCTGTTGTGGCGGCGCAAGTACCTGTACCAACGGCTAGGCAAGGTGCACCAGGACATCGGCCACTTCCGCCGTGACAGCCAATGGCACACGCCCCAGGCGATCCTTATCAACATCCTCCTGGCGATGCCGGTCAGCCTTGGCCTGGCGCTGTGCAGCTACGCCTTGCAGATCGACGCCCGCGGGCAAAACGCCAACCTGGGCGCCGCACTCTGGCAGCTGGCCCAGGCCTGGCTGGTGTTCTACACCGCCTACCGCATCCTCGCCCCCGGTGGCGTGGCAGAAATCCACTTCCGCTGGCACAAACCGCAGGTCGAGTTCCTGCGTGGCTGGGTGCGGCGCCTGGGCACCGTGGTGCTGGCACTGGTCGGTGTGGTGGCGGTGGCCGAACACCAGCCTTCGGCGTTGGCCGACGACGTGCTGGGTATCGGCGTGGTGCTGACCTGCTACGCACTGATGGCCTGGCTGCTCAGCCGCCTGCTGCTCAGCAGCCCCGCGCACCGCAATACCTCTCTGTTCCGCAAGGCCGTGGGCGTCGCGTTCACCGCCCTGCCCATCGCCCTGTTCGTCGCTGTGTGCTTCGGCTACTACTACACCGCGCTTAAACTCACCGACCGGCTGATCTACACCCTGTACCTGCTAATGTTCTGGCTGGTGATCGAAGCGGCATTCGTGCGCGGCCTGTCAGTGGCGGCACGGCGCCTGGCTTACCAACGCGCGCTCAGCAAACGGGCTGCGGCCAAGGAAGGGCTGGATGGCGAAGTCATTACCGAAGAGCCGACGCTGGACATCGAGCAGGTCAACCAGCAATCGCTGCGCCTGATCCGCCTGGCCCTGCTCGGCGGCTTCATCGCCGGCCTGTACTGGGTGTGGGCAGACCTGATCTCAGTGTTCGCCTACCTCAACAACTTCGTCCTGTACGAATACACCAGCGGCACCGGCACGGCCGCCAGTATGGTGCCGATCAGCCTCGGCGACCTGCTGGGTGCGCTGGTGATCGTCGGCATCACCTTCGCCCTGGCGGGCAACTTGCCAGGCCTGCTCGAGGTGCTGGTGCTTTCACGCCTGAACCTGGCCCAAGGCAGTGCCTATGCCACCACGACCCTGCTGTCGTACACCATTGTCGGCATCGGTATCGTCAGCACCCTGTCGACCCTGGGGGTGAGCTGGGACAAGCTGCAATGGCTGGTGGCCGCGTTGTCGGTGGGCCTGGGCTTCGGCATGCAGGAAATTTTCGCCAACTTCATTTCCGGCATCATGATTCTGTTCGAGCGCCCGGTACGGATCGGCGACACCATCACCATCGGCAACCTGTCGGGCACGGTGAGCAAGATACGCATCCGCGCCACCACCATCACCGATTTCGACCGCAAGGACATCATCGTCCCCAACAAGACCTTCATCACCGGCCAGCTGATCAACTGGTCGCTGACCGACACGGTCACCCGAGTGACGCTGAAGCTGGGCATCGACTACGGCTCCGACCTGGACCTGGTACGCGACCTGCTGCTCAAGGGCGCACACGAAAACCCGCGCGTGCTCAAGGACCCGGAGCCGATCGTGTACTTCCTTAACTTCGGTGAAAGCTCGCTCGACCATGAGTTGCGCATGCACGTGCGCGACCTGGGCGACCGCAACCCGACGCTGGACGAGATCAACCGCTACATCAACCGCGAGTTCAAGGCCCACAACATCAAGATCTCGGTACGCCAGGTGGAGGTGTTCCTGATGGACCAGAAGGGCGGCAAGCAGCAGTTGATTCCGCTGGAGCAACCTAAACCGGATGGCACTGCACCGGCCTGAGTGGGCTCGAATGCTTTATTCTGTGCTGAATCTCAGGAGCAGCCCGTGAAAGCCCTCGACCAACTCACCTTCGACAACCGCTTCGCCCGCCTGGGCGATGCGTTCTCCACCCAGGTGCTGCCCGAGCCCATTGCAGACCCGCGCCTGGTGGTAGCCAGCGAGTCGGCCATGGCCTTGCTCGAGCTCGACCCCGCGCAAGCCGACCTGCCAGTGTTCGCCGAGCTGTTCAGCGGCCATAAGTTGTGGGAAGAAGCCGACCCACGGGCGATGGTCTATTCCGGGCACCAGTTCGGCTCGTACAACCCCCGCCTGGGCGATGGCCGCGGCCTGCTGCTGGCCGAAGTCCTCAGCGACAAAGGCGAGCACTGGGACCTGCACCTCAAGGGCGCCGGCCAGACCCCGTATTCACGCATGGGCGACGGCCGCGCCGTGCTGCGCTCGTCGATCCGCGAATTCCTTGCTTCCGAAGCCCTGCACGCCCTCGGCATCCCCAGCAGCCGGGCGCTGTGCGTGATCGGCTCCAGCACCGTGGTGTGGCGCGAAACCCGTGAAAGCGCCGCCATGCTCACCCGCCTGGCGCAGAGCCATGTACGTTTCGGCCATTTCGAGTATTTCTACTACACCAAGCAGCCCGAACAGCAGCGTGTGCTGATCGACCATGTGCTGGAGCAGCACTACCCCGAATGCCGTGACGCCGAACAACCGTACCTGGCCATGTTCCGTACCATCGTCGAGCGCAACGCCGAACTGATCGCCCGCTGGCAGGCCTATGGCTTCTGCCACGGGGTGATGAACACCGACAACATGTCGATCCTGGGCATCACCTTCGACTTCGGCCCGTACGCCTTCCTCGACGACTTCGACGCCAACTTCATCTGCAACCACTCCGACGACCGTGGCCGCTACAGCTACGCCAACCAGGTGCCCATCGCCCACTGGAACCTCAGCGCGCTGGCTCAGGCCCTGACCACTGTCATCGAGGTTGAGCCACTGAAGGAAGCACTGGGGCTGTTCCTGCCGCTGTACCAGGCGCATTACCTGGACCTGATGCGCCGGCGCCTGGGCCTGACCACTGCCGAAGACGACGATATGGCACTGGTCGAGCGCCTGCTGCAGTGCATGCAGCGTGGTGGTGTGGACTACAGCCTGTTCTTCCGCAAGCTTGGTGAACAGCCTGCGGCACAGGCGCTGAAGGTGGTGCGCGACGACTTTATCGACCTGGCCGGCTTCGATGCCTGGGGTGCAGACTACCTGGCCCGCTGTGAACGCGAACCCGGCAATGCCGAAGGCCGCCGTGAACGGATGCATGCGGTGAACCCGCTGTATGTGCTGCGCAACTACCTGGCGCAAAAGGCCATCGAAGCGGCTGAGGCGGGGGATTACAGTGAAGTACGGCAATTGCACCAGGTACTGACCCGCCCCTTCGAGGAACAGCCCGGGATGCAGGCCTACGCCCAGCGACCGCCGGAATGGGGCAAGCACCTGGAAATCAGCTGCTCTTCCTGATTGATGATTGCTCTACCGGCCCTGTCGCCGGCAAGCCAGCTCCCACAGGTAACGTGCCAGACCTGAGGCAAGCGGTCCCCCTGTGGGAGCTGGCTTGCCGGCGATAGGGCCCGAACAAACAACACAAGGAATTGATATGTCCGACCCACTGGTAATCCCCTGTCCCCACTGCAACGGCCTCAACCGCCTGCCCGCCGAGCGCCTGGGCGACGCGCCGAAATGCGGCCGCTGCAAACAGGAGGTGCTGTTGAGCACCCCCTTCGAGCTCACCGAAGCCAGCTACGCCAGCCAGATCAAAGGCGACCTGCCGCTGCTGGTCGACATCTGGGCCGACTGGTGCGGCCCCTGCAAATCCTTCGCTCCCACCTTCGAACAAGCCGCCCGCCAACTGGCCGGCCGCTGCCGCCTGGCCAAGCTCGACAGCGAAGCCAACCGCAACCTGGCCGGGCAACTGGGCATCCGCTCGATCCCCAGCCTGCTGCTGTTCAAGAACGGCCGCGAAGTCAGCCGCCAGGCCGGAGCATTTCCACTCCAGTCGTTGCTGGAGTGGGTGCGTAGCCAAGGGGTTTAGGTGTGTTTTCTAGTGCATGCCGTTAGCAGGATCGCGCCTGTGAGATCGAGCGCCGCCCGCGCGGCGCT
>NZ_JBWKXT010000008.1:27616-48577 GCF_059423245.1 Pseudomonas sp. GW460-LB5 | reverse complement strand
CGCGGCGCTGATGTCACAGGCGCCGAAAATGCTGCGCCAGGCACCTGGCAGCCTTGATACCTACCAGACGTCTAACCTCGCTCCTCCAGCAGATCATGCAACTCGACAAACTGCTGGGTCAGCTTGTGCTTGGGCTCCAGGTGAATCAGCGGCAGGCTGGCGTGGTGCGATTCGCGCATCTTCACCGAGCTGCCCAGGTACACCGGTAGCACCGGCAGGCCTTCTTCCAGCAGCTCGTCGAGCATCTGCTGCGGCAGGCTGGCACGGGACTGGAACTGGTTGACCACGATGCCTTCGACCATCAAGTCTTCGTTGTGGTCTTCCTTGAGGTCTTCGATCTCCGCCAGCAGGCCATACAGGGCCTGGCGCGAAAAGCTGTCACAGTCGAAGGGAATCAGCACGCGATCTGCGGCGATCAACGCAGAAACGGCATAGAAGTTCAGCGCTGGCGGGGTATCGATGTAGATACGCTCGTAGTCCTCGTCCAGCTCGTCGAGCAACTTTCGCAGCTTGTTGATCTTGTGCTTGGCCTCAAGCTTGGGCTGCAGGTCGGCCAACTCGGCAGTGGCAGTGACCACGTGCAGGTTGTCGAACGGGGTTTCGTAGATATCGACTTTGTTCTTCTTGCTGAACGGCCCGCTGGACAGGCTTTGCTTGAAGAAGTCGGCAATACCCATCGGGATATCCTCGCCGGTCAGGCCGGTGAGGTACTGGGTCGAGTTCGCCTGGGCATCCAGGTCGATCAAAAGGGTCCGGTAGCCTTCATTGGCACTGACCGCCGCCAGGTTGCAGGCGATGCTCGACTTGCCCACCCCACCTTTCTGATTGAACACCACGCGACGCATGATTGACCTCCGTGTTTCAACGAATGCCCGAGTATGTGGCGGCACTGCGGCAATGGCCAGCGCCATTTGGCCAACATTAGCCCTGGCCGACCACCTGCCCGGTCAACAGCTCGGCAAACGCCTTGGCCATTACCGAATTGCCCCGCTCGCGCTGCACCAGCCACACCGCCGACATCGCCCCTTCATCCAGCAGCGTGCGGTACACCACCCCTTCGATGCGCATACGCTGGAACGACGCTGGCAACACCGATACCCCCAACCCCGCCGAGACCAGGCCGATGATGGTCATTGCCTCCCCAGCCTCCTGGGCAAAGTGCGGGCTGAAGCCCGCCTGCCGCGCCAGGCTGAGCAACTGTGCATGCAGGCCGCTGCCATAACTGCGCGGGAAGAACACAAACGGCTCATGGGCCAGCGCCGCCATGTGCACCCCTTGTTCCGTGCCTTCAGCCAGCGGATGCGATGCGTTGATCACCGCCACCAGCGGCTCGCGGAACAATTCGGTGGCCAGCAAGCCTTCCGGCAAAGGCATCGGCCGCATCAGCCCTACTTCGATGGACTCGTCGAACACTGCTTCGGCGATATCACGGCTGCTCATTTCTTTTAAGTTCAGGTGCACAGCCGGGAAGCGCTGGCGAAAGGCATGGATGGCCTTGGGGATCTTCGAGGTGAATGGCGCAGACGAGGTAAAGCCAATCTTCATTTCGCCCAATTCACCCAACTGCGCCCGCCGCGCCACATCTGCGGCCTTCTCCACTTGCGCCAGCACCTGCCGCGCTTCCTCAAGGAACAGTCGCCCCGCCTCGCTCAGCTCGACCCGACGGTTGGTACGCTCGAACAGCCGCGCTCCCAGTTCCTGCTCCAGGGCCTGGATCTGCTGGCTCAGGGGCGGCTGGGAAATGCCCAGTTGCTGGGCGGCGCGGCCAAAGTGCAGCTCTTCAGCCACAGCAATGAAGTAGCGCAGGTGACGCAGTTCCATGACCAGCTCCTAATGAGTCGAAAAACGTCTTAAATAGGTCGAACAATATATTGGATCTAATCATTAGCCAGCTATATGCTTTTTTCATTGCGCCAGAGGTACCCGCCCGTGAAAACTGCTGTAGCTCCCCTTCCTGCCGAACCAGAGCCTGCCTCCCTGAACGAAATGTGGATTGAAAAAGGCACCCCCGCCTTCATGAAGACCGTGCTGGCACTGTTCAGCGGCGGCTTCGCCACCTTTGCCCTGCTGTACTGCGTGCAGCCGATGATGCCGCTATTGTCGAAAGAATTTGCCATCAACGCGGCGCAGAGCAGCCTGGTGCTGTCGGTTTCCACCGCCATGCTGGCGTTCGGCCTGCTGATCACCGGCCCCATCTCTGACCGCATCGGGCGCAAGCCGGTGATGGTCTTTGCCCTGGTTTGCGCCGCCCTCTCCACCCTGGCCAGCGCGGTAATGCCAAGCTGGGAACTGGTACTGGCCACCCGCGCCCTGGTTGGCCTGTCTCTGAGCGGTTTGGCCGCTGTGGCCATGACCTACCTGAGCGAAGAGATCCACCCACAGCACATCGGCCTGGCCATGGGCCTGTACATCGGCGGCAACGCGATTGGCGGCATGAGCGGGCGGCTGATTACCGGCGTGCTGATCGACTTCGTCAGCTGGCACACGGCCATGCTGACCATCGGTGGCCTGGCCCTGGTCGCCGCACTGGTGTTCTGGAAGGTGCTGCCCGAATCGCGCAACTTCCGCCCGCAGATGATGAGCCCGCGCAGCCTGCTGGACGGTTTTGTCATGCACTTCAAAGATGCCGGGCTGCCTTGGCTGTTCCTGGAAGCCTTCCTGCTGATGGGGGCTTTCGTCACCCTGTTCAACTACATCGGCTACCGCTTGCTGGCCGAGCCCTACCACATGAACCAGGCGCTGGTCGGTTTGCTGTCGGTAGTGTACCTGTCCGGGATCTACAGCTCGGCGCAAGTCGGTGCCCTGGCAGACAAGCTAGGCCGGCGCAAAGTGTTCTGGGCCAGTATCGTGGTGATGGCCGGTGGCTTGCTGATGACCCTGGCCAGCCCGCTGGCGATGGTGATCGTGGGCATGCTGGTGTTCACTTTCGGCTTTTTTGGCGCACACTCGGTGGCCAGCAGCTGGATTGGCCGCAGGGCGCTCAAAGCCAAGGGGCAGGCATCGTCGCTGTACCTGTTCAGCTATTACGCAGGGTCCAGCGTGGCCGGTACGGCGGGCGGGGTGTTCTGGCATCAATGGGGGTGGAACGGGATCGGGCTGTTCATTGGCAGCTTGCTGGCGGTTGCGTTGCTGGTGGCGTTGCACCTGAGCAAGTTACCGCCCAAATCGGTGTGAAGCATTCGCGGGCACGCCCGCTCCCACAGGGTTCAGTGCAATCCCTGTGGGAGCGGGCGTGCCCGCGAAGAGGCCATCAGATCAGTTGATGATCTCTACGATATCCACATCCACTTCCCGGCTCATCAAGTGCTTCTCCACCTCACCGGTCAGCTTCACCTTGGTCTTGTCGTTGAACGGCGTCGGCGGCAGGTCCTCATCGTCGATTTCAACAGTGATGGTGCCGGTGTTGTCCTTGAACTCGTACTTGTCGTCGTTGTTGATCTTCTTGGTCACATACCCCTGCAGCACCACGGGCGTGTCATCGGCAGCGTCGTTGGCAGCTGCCACGGTGGTGACCGACTGGGCGCCGGGGCCGGTATAGCTGGCGGCCAGTGCAGCAGTGCTGAACAGCGGGGCAAAGATAAGGGCGAGATAACGTGCTTTCATGAGGATCGGGTCCTGTTTAGGTTTCGATGGGACCAGATTAGCGACGTTCGCTGAATCCAAACTTAATGCAACAAAAAGCCCGGCACAGGGCCGGGCTTTGCTTTCAGCGCTCAGATCACTGATGGTACTGCGCCGAAAGCTCGTGCACGGCATTGATGAACACGCCCGCATGCTCCGGGTCGACTTCCGGGGTAATGCCATGGCCAAGGTTGAACACGTGGCCGGTGCCGTGACCATAGCTGGCCAGAATGCGCGCCACTTCCTGGCGGATGGCCTCAGGCTTGGCGTACAGCACGGTCGGGTCCATGTTGCCTTGCAGCGCCACCTTGTCACCCACACGGCGGCGGGCATCGCCGATGTCGCAGGTCCAGTCCAGGCCCAGTGCGTCGGCGCCGGCTTCGGCAATGCTTTCCAGCCACAAGCCACCGTTCTTGGTGAACAGGATCACCGGCACCTTGCGCCCTTCGTGCTCGCGGATCAGCCCGCTGACGATCTTGCGCATGTAGGCCAGGGAGAACTCCTGGTAGGCCGCCGCCGACAGGTTACCGCCCCACGTGTCGAAGATCTGCACAGCCTGGGCACCGGCCAGGATCTGGCCGTTCAGGTAGCTGGTGACCGACTGGGCCAGTTTGTCCAGCAGCAGGTGCAGGGCTTGCGGGTTGTCGTAGGCCATGGCCTTGGTCTTGCGGAAGTCCTTCGACGAGCCGCCTTCGACCATGTAGGTGGCCAAGGTCCACGGGCTGCCGGAGAAGCCGATCAAGGGCACACGGCCATTGAGCTCACGGCGAATGGTGCTGACCGCGTCCATCACATAGCCCAGGTCTTTCTGCGGATCGGGGATCGGCAGCGCTTCGATGTCGGCCGGGGTGCTGATGACCTTCTTGAAACGCGGGCCTTCGCCGGTTTCGAAGTACAGGCCCAGGCCCATGGCGTCAGGGATGGTGAGGATGTCCGAGAACAGGATCGCCGCGTCCAGCGGGTAGCGGTCCAGCGGCTGCAGGGTAACTTCGCAGGCAAACTGCGGGTTCATGCACAGGCTCATGAAGTCGCCGGCCTTGGCGCGGCTGGCGCGGTACTCCGGCAGGTAGCGGCCGGCCTGGCGCATCATCCACACCGGGGTGACGTCTACGGGTTGCTTGAGCAGCGCACGCAGGAAACGATCGTTCTTCAGGGCAGTCATGTCGGCATCCGGAAAAATAGTGCGGGCATTTTCTCAGACGCCAGCGCAAAAGGCACGGCCATGGCCATGCGTTTTGTCTATTGGATGCTATAGATCAAGCGTTTTTGTATACAAAAGCTTCGCGGGCATGCCCGCACCCACAGGTTCTGCGCTTAACCCTGTGAGAGCGGGCATGCCCGCGAATAGGTCGAAAATCAGACTTCGAGGTAGTCCAGGATACCTTCCGCAGCCGTACGCCCTTCGAAGATCGCCGTCACCACCAGGTCCGAACCACGCACCATGTCGCCACCGGCGAACACTTTCGGGTTGCTGGTCTGGTGCTTGAACTTGCCTTTCTCCGGGGCTACTACACGGCCTTGGCTGTCCAGCTGGATACCATGCTGCTCGAACCACGGCGCCGGGCTTGGACGGAAGCCGAAGGCGATCACCACGGCATCGGCTGGCAGGATCTCCTCGGAGCCCGGGATCGGCTCAGGGCTGCGGCGGCCACGGGCATCCGGCTCGCCGAGACGGGTCTCGACCACCTTCACGCCTTCGACCTTGTCCTCGCCGACAATGGCGATAGGCTGGCGGTTGTAAAGGAACTTCACGCCTTCTTCCTTGGCGTTCTTCACCTCTTTGCGCGAACCCGGCATGTTGGCTTCGTCACGGCGATAGGCGCAGGTCACCGCTTTGGCGCCCTGGCGGATCGAGGTGCGGTTGCAGTCCATCGCGGTGTCACCACCGCCCAGTACCACCACCTTCTTGCCTTGCATGTCGACGAAGTCTTCCGGGGACTTCTCGAAGCCCAGGTTGCGGTTGACGTTGGCGATCAGGAAATCCAGTGCGTCATGCACGCCCGGCAGGTCTTCGCCCGGGAAGCCGCCCTTCATGTAGGTGTAGGTACCCATGCCCATGAACACTGCGTCGTACTCGGCGAGCAGCTGTTCCATGGTCACGTCCTTGCCCACCTCGGTATTCAGGCGAAACTCGATGCCCATGCCGGTGAACACTTCGCGGCGGTTGCTGAGCACGGTCTTTTCCAGCTTGAACTCTGGAATGCCGAAGGTCAGCAAGCCACCGATTTCCGGGTTCTTGTCGAACACAACCGGGGTTACGCCAGCGCGCACCAGCACGTCGGCGCAGCCCAGGCCAGCAGGGCCGGCACCGATGATGGCGACGCGCTTGCCGGTTGGTTTGACCTTTGACATGTCCGGGCGCCAGCCCATGGCAAAGGCGGTGTCGGTGATGTACTTCTCCACCGAACCGATGGTCACCGCGCCGAAGCCGTCGTTCAGGGTGCAGGCACCTTCACACAAACGGTCTTGCGGGCACACACGGCCGCACACTTCCGGCAGGGTGTTGGTCTGGTGCGACAGCTCAGCCGCCGCCAGGATGTTGCCTTCGGACACCAGCTTCAACCAGTTAGGGATGAAGTTGTGCACCGGGCACTTCCATTCGCAATACGGGTTACCGCAGCCCAGGCAGCGGTGTGCCTGGTCTACTGACTGCTGCGGCTTGAACGGTTCGTAGATTTCCACGAACTCCTTCTTGCGCTGGCGCAGCAGCTTTTTCTTAGGGTCCTTGCGGCCCACTTCGATGAACTGGAAGTCGTTGTTCAGACGTTCAGCCATTTTTCAAAACCTCTTTACAGCAGCTGCAAGCTACACGCTGCAAGCCGCAAGACGATCACTTAAGCCGGGCAAACCTCGTACTGCCTTCAGGTGCAGCTTGAGGCTTGCCACTTGCAGCTGTTTTTACTGCGGGTTGGCACGTGTGCTGGACAACAGTTGCTTCAGGTTGGCTGCCTTCGGCTTCACCAGCCAGAAGCGCCGCACGTAGTCGTCCAGGTTCTCCGAGAGCTCACGCCCCCACTCGCTGCCGGTCTCTTCCACATACTCGCCAAGTACCCGCGCCAGGTGGCTGCGGTAGGCTTCCATCGCTTCACCACTGATACGCTGGATTTCCACCAGCTCGTGGTTCAGCTTGTCGACGAAGCTATTGTCCATGTCGAGCACGTAGGCGAAGCCGCCAGTCATGCCAGAACCGAAGTTGTAACCGGTCTTGCCCAGGACGCAGACAAAGCCGCCGGTCATGTACTCACAGCAGTGATCGCCAGTGCCCTCGACAACAGCGTGGGCGCCGGAGTTACGCACAGCGAAGCGCTCGCCCGCAGTGCCCGCGGCAAACAGCTTGCCGCCAGTGGCACCGTACAGGCAGGTGTTGCCGACGATGGCGCTGTGCTGGGTTTCGAACGGGCTGCCGGCTGGCGGCACGATGGTGACCTTGCCACCGGTCATGCCCTTGCCGACGTAGTCGTTTGCATCACCCTGCAGGTGCAGGTTCAAGCCACCGGCGTTCCACACGCCAAAGCTCTGGCCCGCAGTACCCTTGAAGCGGAAGGTGATCGGGTTGGCAGCCATGCCCTGGTTGCCGTACAGCTTGGCGATTTCGCCAGAGATGCGGGCACCGATGGAGCGGTCGCAGTTGCAGATGTCGAGGTTGAACTCGCCACCGGCCTGGTCGCGGATCGCCGGCAGGGCCATGTCCACCATCTTCTCGGCCAGCTCGCCTTTGTCGAACGGCGGGTTCTTGTCGACTTCGCAGAATTGCGGCTTGTCTGCCGGAATGTGCGAGCTGCCCAGCAGCGGCGACAGGTCCAGGTACTGCTGGCGCTCGGTATCGCCTGGCAGCATTTCGAGCAGGTCGGTACGGCCGATCAGCTCGCCCAGGCTGCGCACGCCCAGCTTGGCCAGCCACTCACGGGTTTCTTCAGCGACGAAGGTGAAGAAGTTGATCACCATATCGACGGTGCCGATGTAGTGGTCCTTGCGCAGCTTGTCGTTCTGCGTGGCTACGCCGGTGGCGCAGTTGTTCAGGTGGCAGATTCGCAGGTACTTGCAGCCCAGGGCGATCATTGGCGCGGTACCGAAGCCGAAGCTTTCGGCGCCAAGGATGGCCGCCTTGATCACGTCCAGGCCGGTTTTCAGGCCGCCGTCGGTCTGAACCCGCACCTTGCCGCGCAGGTCGTTGCCACGCAGGGTCTGGTGGGTTTCGGCCAGGCCCAGTTCCCACGGGGCGCCGGCGTACTTGATCGAGGTCAGCGGCGAAGCACCGGTACCACCGTCATAACCGGAGATGGTGATCAGGTCGGCATAGGCCTTGGCCACGCCAGCGGCGATGGTGCCCACGCCGGCTTCTGCCACCAGCTTCACGGACACCAGGGCCTGCGGGTTGACCTGCTTGAGGTCGTAGATCAGCTGGGCCAGGTCTTCGATCGAGTAGATGTCATGGTGCGGCGGCGGCGAGATGAGGGTCACGCCCGGTACCGCATAACGCAGCTTGGCGATCAGGCCGTTGACCTTGCCGCCCGGCAGCTGGCCGCCCTCACCAGGCTTGGCGCCCTGGGCAACCTTGATCTGCAGCACCTCGGCATTGACCAGGTATTCAGGGGTCACACCAAAGCGGCCGGTGGCCACCTGCTTGATCTTCGAACTCTTGATGGTGCCGTAGCGCGACGGGTCTTCACCGCCTTCACCAGAGTTGGAACGCGCGCCCAGGCGGTTCATGGCCTCGGCCAGCGCCTCGTGGGCTTCCGGCGACAGTGCGCCCAGCGAGATACCGGCCGAGTCGAACCGCTTGAGAATGGCCTCCAGCGGTTCGATCTGCTCCAGCGCCAGTGGCTGGTCGGCCACCTTCACTTTCAGCAGGTCGCGGATCATCGATACCGGACGCTGGTCGACCAGCGTGGTGTATTCCTTGAACTTGGCATAGTCGCCCTGCTGCACGGCGGCTTGCAGGGTGTTGACCACGTCCGGGTTGTAGGCGTGGTATTCACCACCGTGGACGAACTTCAGCAGGCCACCTTGCTGGATCGGCTTGCGCGCGCTCCAGGCTTCGGCCGCCAGCAGCTTCTGGTCGCTTTCCAGGTCTACGAAGCGCGCCCCCTTGATGCGGCTGGACACGCCCTTGAAGCTCAGGCCGACCACTTCCTCGGCCAGGCCGATGGCTTCGAACAGCTGCGCACCGCGGTATGAGGCGATGGTGGAGATACCCATCTTCGACAGGATCTTCAGCAGGCCCTTGGAGATGCCCTTGCGGTAGTACTTGAACACTTCGTCCAGGTCGCCCAGCACTTCGCCGGTACGAATCAGGTCAGCCAGTACTTCATACGCCAGGTACGGGTAGACGGCCGAGGCACCGAAGCCCAGCAGCACGGCAAAATGGTGCGGGTCGCGGGCGGTAGCGGTTTCCACCAGGATGTTGCTGTCGCAACGCAGGCCCTGTTCGGTCAGGCGGTGGTGTACCGCGCCAACGGCCAGCGAAGCGTGCACCGGCAGCTTGCCCGGGGCGATGTAGCGGTCGCTCAGCACCAGCTGGGTCTTGCCAGCGCGCACGGCTTCCTCAGCCTGGTCGGCGATGTTGCGAATGGCCGCTTCCAGACCGACGCCCTGTTCATAGTTGAGGTCGATCAGCTGACGGTCGAAACCTTCGCGCTCCAGGTTCATCAGCGAACGCCACTTGGCGGGCGAAATGACCGGGGAGCTGAGGATGACCCGCGAAGCGTGCTCCGGGGACTCCTGGAAGATGTTGCGCTCGGCGCCCAGGCAGATCTCCAGCGACATCACGATGGCTTCGCGCAGCGGGTCGATCGGCGGGTTGGTCACCTGGGCGAACTGCTGGCGGAAGAAGTCGTAAGGCGAACGCACACGCTGCGACAGCACGGCCATCGGCGTGTCGTCACCCATCGAACCAACGGCTTCCTGGCCCTGCTCACCCAATGGGCGCAGTACCTGGTCACGCTCTTCGAAGGTGACCTGGAACATCTTCATGTATTGCTTGAGCTGGTCAGCGTCGTAGCTGGCCGCGCCCTGGTCGTCGGTCAGCGTCGCCTGGATACGGGTGGCGTGCTGACGCAGCCAGCGCTTGTACGGGTGGCGCGACTTCAGGCGGTTGTCGATGGCGTCCGTGTCGAGGATCTGGCCGGTTTCGGTGTCCACCGCCAGGATCTGGCCCGGGCCGACACGGCCCTTGGCCAACACTTCCTCAGGCTGGTAACCCCACACGCCAATTTCCGAGGCGATGGTGATGTAGCCGTTGGTGGTGGTCACCCAGCGCGCCGGGCGCAGGCCGTTGCGGTCCAGCAGGCACACCGCGTGGCGGCCTTCGGTCATGACGATACCGGCCGGGCCATCCCACGGCTCCATGTGCATGGAGTTGTATTCGTAGAAGGCGCGCAGGTCGGCGTCCATGGTCTCGACGTTCTGCCAGGCTGGCGGTACCAGCATGCGCACGCCGCGGAACAGGTCGATGCCACCGGTCACCATCAGTTCCAGCATGTTGTCCATGCTCGACGAGTCGGAACCGACACGGTTGACCAGCGGACCGAGCTCTTCGAGGTCGGGGATCTGGTCATTGGCGAACTTGGTGCGACGGGCCATGGCCCAGTTGCGGTTGCCGGTGATGGTGTTGATCTCGCCGTTGTGGGCGAGGAAGCGGAACGGCTGCGCCAGCGGCCATTTCGGCAGGGTGTTGGTGGAGAAGCGCTGGTGGAACACGCAGATCGCGGTTTGCAGGCGCTCGTCACCCAGGTCTGGATAAAACGCCGCGAGATCGCGCGGCATCATCAGGCCTTTGTAGATGATGGTCTTGTGCGAGAAGCTGCAGATGTAGTGGTCGCTGTCGTGGGCGTTAGCCACCGACGAACGGCGACGGGCACTGAACAGCTTGATGGCGAATTCCTGGTCACTCAGGCCTTCGCCACCGATGAACACCTGTTCGATCTGCGGCAGGCGCTCCAGGGCCAGGCGGCCGAGTAAGCTGGTGTCGATCGGTACCTTGCGCCAGCCGACCAGTTTCAGGCCAGCGGCGAGGATCTCGCGGTCCATGTTGGCGCGGGCCGCTTCGGCTTTGACCGGGTCCTGGTTGAAGAACACCATGCCGACGGCGTACTGCTTGGGCAGCTCGACGGCGAAGTGTTCCTGGGCCACGGCTCGCAGGAATTGATCGGGCTTCTGCATGAGCAGACCGCAACCGTCACCGGTCTTGCCGTCGGCGTTGATACCGCCACGGTGGGTCATGCAGGTCAGCGCCTGCATGGCGGTTTGCAGAAGGTGGTGGCTCGGTTCGCCCGTCATATGGGCGATCAGGCCAAAACCACAGTTGTCCTTGAATTCTTCGGGATGGTACAGACCTGTTTTCATAGACACATTCTCACCAGGTTCACCTCTCAACGGAGGTAAATCTCTTTTTTAACAACCACTTACCATCCACGCCGATCAAACGCCAGCTTTTTTGCGGTGGCCATGGAAAACCATTGTTGCACAGCGACAGCGACGCCCACAAATTTTCATGTCTCACCATTGAAAATTTATGTCGCAATTTTGAATGTTTTTGCGCCATGCGCCGTGATAGCGGCTTGGCGTGAGTCTGAAGCGTTTCAGCCATGACTGCAACTAGGGGCTTGTGGCCGGCAGTCTGGGACAGAAAAGCCTGCCGCGTTGAAACGCAGCAGGCTATTCGAAAGTCAGTAATCGCTCAGCAACTGGGCGGCGGGGTGATGCCGCCCGGAAGGTATCAGCGGGCCGTGGCCAGCTCTTGTTGGACGCTGCCGACGGTACGTGGCCAAGGTTTACCAGCCTGGACCTTCTCTGGCAAGTTCTTGATTGCCGCAACCGCTGCATCACGGTTGGCGAAGCTGCCGTAGGTGACTACGTACAGCGGCTTGCCCTGCAGGTTTTTCTTGAAGTAGCGATAGTCGCCACCCTGGCTCTTGACGAACGCCTGGGCCGAGGCCTCGGAGCTGGTGCCCAGGATCTGCACCACGTAATTGCCCGGCTTCTGCCCGGCGTACCAGCCGCTGTTGCCGCTGCCAGTGGCGGCAGGTTTCTCGGCAGGCTTGGCGGCCGGCTTGGCCACGGCGACCTGGGTAGGCGCAGGCGTAGGCTTGGCAGGTGCAACCGGCTTCGCAGGCTGGGTTGCGACAGGCTTGGGCGCAGGTGCAACCGGCTGGACCGGCGCAGTAGCCACAGGCTGTGCAGGCACAGGTGCCGGGCCAGCCGGCACGCCTTGCGGCGGCGCAATGGTGGTCACGGTTGGCGGCGGGTTGCCAGGCTGCAGGGCAGTGTCACCCGCCGGGCTGCCTTCTTCACCCTCCCCCATGCCCGCGGCCTGGGCCAGCGGCTCGCGCATTACAGGCTGGGACTGGCCAACCAGCGGCAGCGGCATCGGCTGGGAAGACCCGGAAAACTCGATATTGGCACCCTGCTTGCCGTCGCCAAGCGGCAACTGGGCCTGGGCGGCCGGCGCCTCAGCGGGTGGCTTGTCGCCTTTCTTGGGCATCAACACAGCGGCCGCGACAGCGACCACGACCACAGCGGACAGCGCGAGCACATGTTTTTTAGGCATCTTGAACCCCATGGATGGTCGCTTGACCGTCGAACGGCTGGCGATCATGGCTTCGATCAAAGTGTCACGGGCGACCTGGTTGATGTTGCCAGGCCAGCCGTCGGAGTGTTCATGGATATCGACGATCTGTTCACGGCTGAACACCTCGATGCCCCGGCCAGCCCCTTCCAGGCGCTGCTCCAGGTACTCGCGGGTTTCTTCTTCACTGTAGGGGGCAAGCTCGATGATGTGGAAGCGTTCTTCCTCGACATTGAGCTCGTCCAGCCCGGCAATCAGTGAAGGCTCACCGAACAGGAACACGTGCGGGCGCCCTTCCGGTACCCCCGCCGCCAACTCCAGCAACGCTTGGAGTGCCGACTCGTCGAGTTGTTCCGCATCGTCCACGAGCAAATACACTTCCTGCCCGGTCAGTGCCAGTTGCACCACCTTGGACAGGATCGCCTGCACTTCGGGCTGGGCCACACCCAGGTCTTGAGCGACCTGGGCAAGCATGCTGGAAGCATCGCTGGCACTGCGGGCAGACACCACCACACTCTGCACAGCCTGCTTGTTGGTGCTGGCCACCAGGGCCTGGCGCAGCAGCGACTTGCCGCTGCCCAGCGGGCCGCTGACCACCAGCATCAGCTGGCTGTAGCGCGCCAGGTGGTGCAGCTGGCCAAGCACGGGCTTGCGCTGCGCCGGGAAGAACTTGAAGCCGGGCACACGGGGCGCGAACGGATCGTGGCTCAACTGGTAATGGTCGAGAAAGGCCTCATCGGCATGCAAACTGGTCATTGCGCTGTCACAACCTCAAAGCTGGGCCACGATCGCGCGGTAATCCGCCGACAGCGTGGCCTGAAGAATCTCTTTCGGATAGTCGTCGGTCACAACGGCCTCGCCCATCTGGCGCAACAGCACCAGACGCAAGCGTCCGTCGATCACTTTTTTGTCGACCGCCATGTGCTCCATGAAATGCGCCGGGGTCATTTCCTGTGGTGGCACCACCGGCAAACCTGCGTCCTGCAACAGGCGGATCCCGCGATCACGCTCGGCCTGGTCGATCCAGCCAAGGCGCATGGACATTTCCAGGGCCATCACCGTGCCCGCCGCCACGGCTTCGCCGTGCAGCCAGACGCCGTAGCCCATATGGGTCTCGATGGCATGCCCGAAGGTATGCCCCAGGTTCAGCGTGGCCCGCACGCCGGACTCACGCTCATCGGCACCCACCACTGCGGCCTTGGCCGCGCACGAGCGGCGGATGGCCTCGGTCAGGGCTGCCGAGTCGAGGGCGCGCAGGGCTTGCATATTATCTTCGAGCCAGGCGAGAAACGGCTTGTCGCAGATCAGACCGTACTTGATCACTTCCGCCAGGCCGGCCGACAGTTCGCGCGCTGGCAGGGTTTTAAGGCTGGTTGTATCGATCAGCACCGCATTGGGCTGATAGAAGGCACCGACCATGTTCTTGCCCAACGGGTGGTTGATACCGGTCTTGCCGCCCACCGAAGAGTCAACCTGGGAAAGCAGGGTGGTCGGCACCTGGATGAAGTCGACACCGCGCTGGTAGCAGGCGGCAGCGAAGCCGGCCATGTCACCGATCACGCCGCCGCCCAGGGCAACCACGGTTGTGCGACGATCATGGCGAGCTGTCAGCAGGCCATCGAAGATCAGTTGCAGGGTTTCCCAGTTCTTGTGGGCTTCGCCATCGGGCAATATCACCGACAGCACCGAGTAGGCGCCGAGGGTGTTGCTCAGGCGTTCGAGATACAGGGGTGCGACGGTCTCGTTGGAAACGATGGCGACTTGCCGGCCGGCAATGTGCGGCGCCAGCAGCTCGGGCTGGCCCAGCAGGCCTTCGCCAATGTAGATCGGGTAGCTGCGCTCGCCCAGGTCGACCTTAAGTGTCTGCATGTATCCCCACAATGTACTTGGGCGCGGCGCCGTTCGGGCAACCACGCGCTAACGTTGAACCTCGCCTCGGCGCTGGTGGCCGAGAATAGACCCGGGCTAACGGGGCGGCAACTGCTGCAAGCGCTCGAGAATATCGATCACCACCATGCGGGGCGGCCGCTCGTCGGTTTCCACCACCACGTCGGCGATCTCGCGGTAGAGCGGGTCGCGGGCTTCCAGCAGGGCGCGCAGGGTGGCCTCGGGGTTGGCGGTGCGCAGGAGCGGGCGATTGCGATCACGCGCGGTACGGCCAACCTGCTGCTCCACCGAAGCATGCAGGTAGATAACCCGACCACCCCGGCGCAATGCCTGGCGGTTGGCTTCGCGCATCACCGCGCCACCGCCGGTCGCCAGAACCACGCCGTCGAGTGCGCACAGTTCGGCGATCATCGCCTGCTCGCGCTCACGGAAACCTGGCTCGCCTTCCTTGTCGAAAATCCACGGGATGTTGGCGCCGCATCGCAGTTCGATTTCCTTGTCGGAATCCTTGAACAGCAGGCGCAGCTCTTTGGCCAATAGGCGTCCAATGGTGCTTTTACCAGCGCCCATGGGTCCCACAAGTATCAAATTTCGCACAGAATCAACGACTCACAGCAATCGCCTGGTCACTCATGATACGCGGAGTCAGGAAGACCAGCAGCTCGGATTTTTTCTCTTGTAATACATCGCGTCGAAACAGCCGCCCAACATACGGCAGATCGCCAAAAAATGGCACCTTGTCGACCACATTGTTTTGCGAAGTCGAGTACACGCCACCGATCACGATCGTTTCGCCGTCAGCCACACGAACCTTGGCATTGACCTCGTTCTTGCGGATCGGCGGTACGTTGTTCACGGCATTGACGTAATCAGGCTCGTCCTTGGTCACCCTGACAGCCATGATTACCTTGTTGTCAGGTGTAATCTGCGGGGTCACCTCCAGCGAAAGCGAGGCTTCGCGGAAGGCGACCGAGGTGGCGCCACTCTGGCTGGTTTCCTGGTAGGGCACCTCGGTGCCCTTGAGGATCCTGGCCGTTTCCTTGTCGGCCGTGACCACCTTGGGCTGCGAGATGATCTCGCCGTTGCCGCTTTTTTCCATGGCGCTGAGTTCCAGGTCGAGCAACACGTCACCGCGCAGCAGGCCCAGGCCGACGCTGCTGCCCGCCCGCTCCACGCCGAGGTCGACGAACAGTTCCTTGCCCGGGCGCAGGCTTTCCCCGTACAGCGGCCCGCCCCAGCGCACCCCCAGGCTTTTCTCGTAGTCGACGTTGGCCTCGACGATACGCGCCTCGATCGCCACCTGGCGCACCGGCACGTCCAGCTGCGTAACCAGTTGCCGCAATTCGGCCAGGCGATCGGCCGGCTGATGCGCCACCAGGGTATTGGTGCGCTCATCGACACCCAGGCTGCCACGAACGGTGAAGGTGCTGTCATCCGCCAGGCTGGTCAGCAACAACTCAACCAGCTCCGCCGCCTTGGCATGATGGATCGGTATCAGTTCACGGCGTAACGGCTGCATCTGCGCATCCGGCACCGGATGGGCATCGAACGGCTGCGGGGCAAACGCTGCCGCAGGGGCCACCAGCAACACATTGCCTTCGTGCCGCTGTGCCAGGCCCTTGCTGCGCAGCACCAGGTCAAGCGCCTGATCCCAGGGCACGTCCTGCAAACGCAAGGTCACGTTGCCCTGCACGTCATCGCTGGCAACCAGATTGATGCCCGCGTAATCGGCCAGCACCTGCAGCACCGAGCGAACCTCTACATCCTGGAAATTCAAAGACAGTGGCTCACCCTGATACGGCGTCGCCCACACCAGCGGGATCGGCAGCAGGGCCGCCAACACCCATTTCATCACGTTCTTCATTCTGGTTCGGGGCCTCCTTGCCCGGGCGCTTTGCCAGGGTGATGAACGCCGTACGCTCATGCCACACCCCCGCCATGAATAACCGTTCTCGCACTTCGACCTGACCTTGATCGACCCGCGCCACCACTCCGTGGTTACGCCCCAAGCGCTCACCCGCCCGCACGCGGTAGAGCCTGCCAGCCGCCATCAGCAGCGCCTCATGGGCCGCCCCTCGCGACAGGCTGCCGACCATTTCCAGCTGTGCCAGTGGCACGCTGCCCAGACCGGAACCGGCCACTCGTACCGCCCCAGGGGCGAAGGGATCGACCCCAGGCACTGGCGTGGCGGCCTTGGCCGGCATAAGCGCAAGCACCTCAGGTGTCGGTACGGGCGCTGAGGCCTGAAACGCATCTACCTGCAGTTGCAGACGCAAAAGCCCGGGCTGCCCCGCGACGGCGGCCAGTTTCATGTCACCGCTGCGCAGCAGGCGTGCCTGGCCCAGCCAGTCACCCAGCCACTGGCGCAAATCCATGTACCGGCCCACCACCTGCACCTGCAACGGCACTTTCCAATAGCCTGCCTGTTGCTCGACTTCCTGCACGTCGAACCGCTCAACCAGCAAGCCATGTGCATGCCCCGAAGCCGCCAGGCGGTCAACCAGCTCACTCATGCCTTCCCCGGCGGCCAGGTGCCAGTGAGCCTCCAGCAACCGCCGTTCGGCAAAAGCCAGAGACGCCCGCAATCGCTGCAGCTCCTCCAGCTTTGCCGCACTGACTGCTTGCTGCTCGTTCAATGTGGCCTGCCGGGCCGCTTCCTGTGCCTGCTGCTGCAACCCTGCCGGCAGGCGAAGCGCGCAACCCAGGCCGAACACCATCCCGGCCACCAGCACTGGGGCGATGAGCCTGATGCTTCTGGAACGTTCGGCAACCGCCCACCAGGCAAAGACCTGCGCTGCTTTCACGACCAGAACGCCGCAACACGCGTAGCCAGCAGAAACTCATCGCCAGCCGGCATGCTCCTGACACGCTTGAGCGTCAGATCGAGCAGCACACCCGATCGCTCCAGATCGCGCATGAACTGCGCAACCAAGGCGCCAGAGGCAGCCAGCCCAGTCACCTGCAGATGGCCGTTTTCAAAGCTGAGGTCGAGTAGCTGGACCCCGACCGGCAGCGCCCCTTCGATCTCAGCGAACACATTACCCAGCACCCCCTGCTGGGCGCGCAAGCTTTCGAGTGCAGCTGCACGGGCATTGAGTGCATCATGCTGCGCACGCACATCTGCCAGCGGCTGCAGTTGCTCGGCCAGCACCTCAAGGGCGGCCTGGTGCTGGGCATTGACCAGCGCCTGCTGCTGACCGCGCTGTCGGGCCAACTGGTCGACCAGGGTCACGGCACACAGCGCTAGCAGTGCGCCGGCAACCAGCTGGGTGCGAAAGCGCCTGAGCGCCGCCTCGCGCTGCCGTTCCCGCCAAGGCAGCAGGTTAAGCCGTATCATGGGTGCAACCCTCCAAGTGCCAGGGCGCACGCCAGGACCATCGTGCCGTCAACGTGCTCCAACCCTTTCAGGCCAGGCAAGTGCCTGCACGGCGTATTCAGCTGGCGGCCAAGGTTTTGCAACACGCCAGGCTCCACCGATGAGCCACTGGTAATCCACAGGCCCGCCGGCAACTGCGCATCGGCAAGCAGCGCGTGCAGGTGCTCCGGCAACTGCGCCATGCCCTTCAGCCCCTGCATGTTTAGTTCACGACGCTGGTAAGGCCGGCCAGGCTGCCAGTCATAAAGCACTGCGCTGTGCGCTTCGACCCGCAGCAGCGCCGAACCTTCAAGGCAGCCCACGGGCAACATGCGGCACAAGGCAATGTTGTCGACCTCGATGGCCTCCAGTTGCAACCCGGCCGCCTCGACGATGGCATCCAGTGACGCCAAGGCACTTTGCCGACACGCGGCCACCATCAGTTCGGCGCACCCCGGTTGCGTTCCGGATGCCCCCAAGACCTGAAAGTCCAAGGCCAGGTCCTCCAATGGAAATGGAAACAGCCGCTCGGCATCGGCCAGCAATTGCGTCTCCAGTTCAGCCCCGACCTGCTCCATCGGCACATGGCACCGCTTGCAGATCACCTGGCTGGCCGGTAACGCCAACGCTATCCGGTGCTGCCTGAGGCCGCTGCGCAGGTAGGCACGGCGCAAGGCAGCCACCACGGCATCGGGCTCTGCGACCCAATCCTTGCCAGCTGCGGATTCAAATGGTTCTTGTGCCGATGCAAGTACCCTGTAGCGCCGACTGCGCCGCTGCAGTTGCACAACACGAACAGCGTCAGGGGCGATTTCCACCCCCACGATTGAACTGGCATCCTTGCCGAAGCGTCCTAGCATCGCGGCTTCCTTGCTGCGTGGTGCAGCGGTCTGTCGCAACCCCGCGTCAACACCAGGCCCGGCCTGCCCATCGAGGCGACGGACAGCCTGGCCGGTAACCCGGAGGGGCGAAAAAATGCTTATAATGCCCAGCGTTTTCTGGTCCGCCGGACCTGCGTGCAACTCACTCCCAACCTGGACACCGAAAAGCCTTGATACGCCTGCTGAAGTTCTTCTGGTGGTCTTCCGTCGCCGTCATTTGCGCGCTCGTACTCGGTGTGAGCGGTGCGTTTCTGTATCTTAGCCCCAGCCTGCCCTCGGTCGAGTCCCTCAGAAGCATCCAGTTGCAGATCCCCCTCAGGGTGTACAGCAGCGACGGCAAGCTGATTGCCGAGTTCGGCGAAATGCGTCGTTCGCCGATCCGCTTCGCAGAAATTCCGCCACAGTTCATTCAGGCGCTTCTGTCAGCCGAGGACGACAATTTCCTCAATCACTATGGTGTCGACCCCAGCAGCCTGATGCGCGCGGCGACCCAGCTGGTGAAAACCGGGCATATCCAGACCGGCGGCAGCACCATCACCATGCAGGTGGCGAAAAACTTCTTCCTCACCAGCGAACGCAGCTTCTCGCGCAAGACCAACGAAATCCTGCTGGCACTGCAGATCGAACGTGAGCTGACCAAGGACGAAATCCTTGAGCTTTACGTGAACAAGATCTACCTGGGCAACCGCGCCTACGGCATCGACGCCGCCGCGCAGGTGTACTACGGCAAATCGATCCGCGACGTGAGCCTGGCGCAGATGGCGATGATCGCCGGCCTGCCCAAGGCACCGTCACGCTTCAACCCGCTGGCCAACCCGGTGCGCGCCAAGGAGCGCCGCGACTGGATCCTCGGCCGCATGTACAAGCTGGGCAAGATCGACCAGGCCAGCTACCAGGCGGCCCTGGCTGAGCCGCTCAATGCCAGCTACCACGTGCCGACGCCTGAGGTGAATGCGCCTTACATCGCCGAAATGGCCCGCGCCGAAATGGTCGGGCGCTACGGCAGCGAGGCCTACACCGAAGGTTTCCGCGTTACCACCACGGTGCCCAGCGACATGCAGGAAATGGCCAACAAGGCCATCCTCAAAGGCCTGTCCGACTACGATGAGCGCCACGGCTACCGCGGCCCCGAAGCACGCTTTCCGGGGCGTACCCAGGCAGCCTGGCTACAGGAACTGGGCAAGCAGCGCACCTTGGGTGGCCTGGAACCGGCCATCGTTACCCATGTCGATAAAACCGGCCTCCAGGTACTGACCCGGGACGGCCAGCAAGCCGAAGTGGCCTGGGACACCATGAAGTGGGCGCGCCCGTTCATCAACAGCAACGCCCAGGGCCGCGCACCACAATCGCCGGCCGACGTGGCACAGGTCGGTGACCTGGTACGCCTGCAGCGCCTGGAAGACGGCAAGCTCAAGTTCAGCCAGGTGCCTGGCGCGCAAAGTGCGCTGGTCACCCTCGACCCTTACAACGGTGCCATTCGTGCACTGGTTGGCGGCTTCTCGTTCGAGCAGAGCAACTACAACCGCGCCATGCAGGCCAAGCGTCAGCCGGGTTCGAGCTTCAAGCCGTTCATCTACAGCGCCGCACTGGACAGCGGCTACACCGCATCCACTCTGGTCAACGATGCGCCGATCGTGTTCGTCGACGAATCCGTGGACAAAGTATGGCGACCGAAGAACGACACCAACACCTTCCTCGGCCCGATCCGCATGCGCGAAGCCCTGTACAAGTCGCGCAACCTGGTGTCGATTCGCCTGCTGCAGGCCATGGGTGTAGACCGCACCATCGACTACATCGCCAAGTTCGGTTTCAACAAGCAGGACCTGCCGCGCAACCTGTCGCTGGCCTTGGGCACCGCCACCCTGACCCCTATGGAAATCGCCACAGGCTGGAGCACCTTCGCCAACGGCGGCTACAAGATCAGCCCATACCTGATCGAGCGCATCGAAAGCCGCAGCGGCGAAACACTGTTCACCGCCAACCCGGCCCGCGTCCCCCAAGGGGCCCAGGATCAGGCTGGCCTGGCGGCTCCCGAGCAGCCGATCAGCACCGCGGCCATGCCAGGTGAGGCACCTTCTGCCTTCAACCAGGTGGCCGCTGCACCGCAAGCGCCGGCTGTGGCCGAACAGATCATCGACGGGCGCACCACCTATATCCTCACCAGCATGCTGCAAGACGTGATCAAACGCGGTACCGGGCGCCGGGCGCTGGCCCTGGGCCGCACCGACCTGGCAGGCAAGACGGGCACTACCAACGAGTCCAAAGATGCCTGGTTCTCCGGGTACAACGCCGATTATGTGACCACGGTATGGGTCGGTTTCGATCAGCCGGAAACCCTCGGCCGCCGCGAGTACGGTGGCACGGCGGCGCTGCCGATCTGGATGAGCTTCATGGGCGCGGCACTCAAGGACAAGCCGGCGCATGCGCCAGCAGAACCTGAAGGCATCCTCAGCTTGCGCGTCGACCCGGTCAGCGGCCGTGCTGCCTCCCCGAGCACGCCGAATGCCTTCTTCGAGCTGTTCAAGGCCGAAGATTCGCCACCTTCGGTGGACGAACTGGGCAATGGCGCAGCACCGGGCAGCCCGCTGCCGGCCGATGAAGCGGCGCCGATGGACCTGTTTTAAGGCAGGGCGCCTGACTCAGGTTTTGCG
>NZ_JBWKXT010000008.1:0-27517 GCF_059423245.1 Pseudomonas sp. GW460-LB5 | reverse complement strand
CCGGGCAGCCCGCTGCCGGCCGATGAAGCGGCGCCGATGGACCTGTTTTAAGGCAGGGCGCCTGACTCAGGTTTTGCGTGGGCGCGTGAATCGAGCGCCGCCCGCGCGGCGCATCGCGACGCAAGGCCGCTCCCACATCTGTTGCAACGTGCCGAACCTGCCAAGCCATGGTTGCCCGCCTGGGTGCATGCCTTGAGACAGGCAGGGCGGCATCAATGCCCACCTCCAAATCCAGTCATGCCAGCAAGGCTGACAACCATGGCCTCACAGACATGGCCACGTTGCAACTAATGTGGGAGCGGCCTTGCGTCGCGATGCGCCGCGCGGGCGGCGCTCGGTCTCATAGGCGCCACAAGTACCCTGACGAACACCTGGCAGCCCTGACGCATTCCAACGCCCCAACAAAAAGCCCCGGCTCATGCGAGCCGGGGCTTTTTTGTCGCGACAGGGGTAATCAGCCCTTGAACACGTCATCCACGCTGGTGAGCGGGTAGTGCTTCGGATACGGCAGGGTAGCCACACCGGATTCGATAGCGGCCTTGGCCACAGCGTCGGAAACGACAGTGATCAGGCGTGCGTCCAGCGGCTTCGGAATGATGTACTCACGACCGAACTCCAGGCCTTCGACACCGTAGGCTTCGCACACTTCCTTCGGCACTGGCAGCTTGGCCAGGTCTTTCAGGGCGATGGCGGCGGCGATCTTCATTTCTTCGTTGATACGCTTGGCACGAACGTCCAGAGCACCACGGAAGATGAACGGGAAGCCCAGTACGTTGTTGACCTGGTTCGGGTAGTCGGAACGACCGGTAGCCATGATCACGTCGCTGCGAGTGGCGTGCGCCAGCTCTGGCGAAATTTCCGGGTCCGGGTTCGAGCAGGCGAACACGATCGGGTTGGCAGCCATCGACTTCAGGCCTTCCGGGCTGAGCAGGTTCGGGCCGGACAGGCCTACGAACACGTCCGCACCGTCGAGTGCGTCAGCCAGGGTGCGCTTGTCGGTTGCGTGAGCGAACTGTGCCTTGTACTGGTTCAGGTCGTCACGGCCAGCGTGGATGACACCGCTGCGGTCGATCATGAAGATGTTTTCGACCTTGCCACCCATGCTCACCAGCAGCTTCATGCAGGAGATGGCGGCAGCACCGGCACCCAGGCAGACGATCTTGGCGTCTTCGAGCTTTTTGCCGGCGATTTCCAGGGCGTTGATCATGCCGGCCGCGGTAACGATGGCGGTACCGTGCTGGTCATCGTGGAACACCGGGATGTCGCACTGTTCAATCAGGGTGCGCTCGATTTCGAAGCACTCTGGCGCCTTGATGTCTTCAAGGTTGATGCCACCGAAGGTGATCGAGATGCGGCGGACAGTGTCGATGAACGCTTGTGGGCTTTCCGATTCGACTTCGATGTCGAACACGTCAATACCCGCGAAACGCTTGAACAGAACACCCTTGCCTTCCATGACCGGCTTGGAAGCCAGTGGGCCGAGGTCACCCAGACCGAGGATGGCGGTGCCATCGGAAATCACCGCAACCAGGTTACCTTTACCGGTGTATTTGTAAGCCAGCTCTGGATCACGGCCAATTTCACGCACGGGCTCAGCAACACCTGGGCTGTAGGCCAGGGCGAGATCACGGGCGGTGGCAGTGGGCTTGGAGAGTTCGACGCTCAGTTTCCCCGGACGAGGGTGAGCGTGATATTCGAGAGCGGCGGTTTTCAGGTCTGACATGGTGGGCATTCCGCTATTTACTGTTCTGACGGACCGCCGAGGATACGCAAAGAGCCGGGGAGTCACAAGACTGGTCGGTCACTTGTGTCAAGGCCTTTAGCCTACGACTTTACGCTATAACCCACGGGGGCATACGGCTCACAGTGTGTACAATCCAATAGCGAAATGTCTACATCTTTTAGCCTGAAAAACGCTCCAACATGCTCGGATCGGTCAATGGCAATACCCAGCGTCGCTGCCCAGGCTTGAGGCCGCCCTTGCGGGAACGATCCAGCACCCAGCCACGCGCTTCGACCTGGCGTCCCTTGAGATTATCGAAGAAGCTGCCGGGGAAGTTACGTTGCAGACGAGTGGGAACCTGTAGCACAACAGCCTCGTCCAGGGTCAACCAGACCCCGCCACGGTTGCGCTCGACACCCTTGATGCGGCCACTGACCACCGCGAAACCCGACTGCCTGACATCGGCTGCAGCCACCACAGGCGAGCGCCGCCACACACCATTGCCGGCCTTGCGCGCTGCTTGCTCGGCAACCTGCTGGCAGCCGCTGAGGCTTACATTGGGGGCAACTGCCACCCGGTAGCCCAAACCCTCGCTGAGCAACCGTGCTTCAATATTGTCCCCACTGATGCCGTAGATATGCGCCAGTGTGCGGCCATACTTGTCTTTTTCCTCAACGCCCGGTACCAGCCCGATGCGCCCGTCACTGGCGTTGACCAATGCTTGGAGGCGCCGCCTGGCAGCCTCGGCATAGGGCTCGCTGGTGCGCCCTTTGCGGCCAATTTCCGGAGCATTGATGCCGATCAGCCGCACGCTGCGGCCATCAACCAGGCGCAAGGTATCGCCATCCACTACCTGGCGCACAACCACTTGCTGCGCCTGCTGCGGCAGCGGGCAGAACGCCAGCGCCGGGAAATGCCAGATGACGCCCATAAAAAAAGCGCCCACAAGGGACGCTTTTTTGTGCAGCAATGCGAAACCCGAGGGGTTCGCCATGCGCATGATTACTTCTTGGCACCGAACATGCCGAAGCGATCGGCGAACTTCTGTACGCGACCACCGGTGTCCAGGACTTTCTGCTTACCGGTGTAGAACGGGTGGCACAGGTTGCAAACGTCGATCGACAGGGTGTTGCCCAGGGTCGAACGGCTTTCGAACTTGTTGCCGCAGCTGCAGGTGACTGCAACTACTTCATAGTTCGGGTGGATACCTTCTTTCATGGTTGCTTCCTCGAGCTGCGTGCCGCCATCCAACACCAATTGTTGAATACCGCACGTAATTAGGCGGCAAATAATACCAGAGCGCTGCGTCAGTGCAAGTTGTCGCTTGCACCGGCCGTCGTCTGCTAGGCTCGCCAGTCTTTGATACGCCCTCCGAGACCTTCCGCGTGCCCGACGTCATCCTGCGCCTTGCCCTGCCCTCCCCGCTGCGTCGCCTGTTCGACTACAAGGCACCCGCGAGCATGGCGCGCCAGGCCTTGACCCCGGGCATGCGCATTCGCGTGCCATTCGGCCGCCGCGAAATGATCGGCGTGCTGGTGGAGGTATGCGCGCAAAGCGAGGTGCCCGCCGACAAGCTCAAGCCGGCCAGCGCCCTGCTCGATCCGGTATCACCGATCCCGCCATCGCTGTTCAAGCTGTGCCTGTGGACCGCCCAGTACTACCAGCACAGCCTGGGCGACACCCTGAGCTGGGCCCTGCCGACATTATTGCGCCAGGGCGAGCCCGCCGAGATGCGCCAGGAGCGCTTCTGGCACGTCGCCCCCGGCGCCCGCCTGGAAGACCCGCGCATCGCCCGCGCGCCACGCCAGCGCGACGCGCTCAAGACCCTGGCCCAGCACCCGCACGGCGTGGCCCACAGCCTGCTGGCCAAGCTCAACCTGAACAAGGACAGCCTCGACCTGCTGTTGGCCAAGGAACTGGTACAGATTGAAGTACGCCGGCACCTGCCGGGGCTACGCCACGAACACTGGCTGGCGCAGCCGGAATTGCCGCTCAACGAGGAGCAACGCGACGCCTTTGATGCTGTGCGCGAAGGCTTCGGAGGCTTTGGCGCGTTCCTGCTGGCGGGCGTTACCGGTAGCGGCAAGACCGAGGTCTACCTGCAGCTGATTCGTGAAACCCTGGAAGCCGGCAAACAGGCGCTGGTGCTGATTCCGGAGATCAACCTCGGCCCACAGACCCTGGCGCGCTTCGAGCAACGCTTCAACGCCCGCATCGCCCTGCTGCATTCGGCAGTGAACGACCGCGAGCGCCTGGACGCCTGGCTGGCTGCCCGGGACGGCGAAGCCGACATCATCATCGGCACCCGCTCGGCATTGTTCACACCGATGAAAAACCCCGGCCTGATCATCATCGACGAGGAGCACGACGGCTCCTATAAACAGCAGGAAGGGCTGCGCTACCACGCCCGCGACCTGGCACTGGTGCGCGCCCACCAGGAAAACATCCCGATCCTGCTCGGCTCTGCCACGCCGTCGCTGGAAACCCTGCACAACGCCCTTACCGGCCGTTACCGCCTGCTGCGCATGAACCAGCGCGCTGGCGGAGCCCGCCCGCCGCGCATGTTGCGCCTGGATGTAAAGAGCCTGCCACTGGACAGCGGCATCAGCGGCCCGTTGCAACAAGCCATCCGCCAGACCCTGGAAGCAGGCCAGCAAGTGCTGGTGTTCCTCAACCGCCGCGGCTTCGCCCCTACCTTGCTGTGCCACGATTGTGGCTGGCTGTCCGAGTGCCCGCGCTGTGATGCACGCATGACCGTGCACCAGCGTTCTGGCGTGCTGCGCTGCCACCACTGCGGCTATGACGAACGCCTGCCGCACCAGTGCCCGCAGTGCAACCACGTGGACCTGCGCCCGGTCGGCGCAGGCACCGAGCGGGCCGAAGAGCGCCTGAAAGTGCTGTTTCCGGACTACCCGATCCTGCGGGTGGACCGCGATAGCACAGCGCGCAAAGACGCCATGCACAACCTGTTCACGACTATTCAGCGGGGCCAGCCGAGCATCCTTGTCGGTACGCAGATGCTTGCCAAGGGTCACCATTTCCCCCGGGTGACCCTGGTGGCCATCCTCGATGCCGATGGCGGGCTGTTCTCGGGTGATTTTCGCGCCAGTGAGCGCATGGCGCAGCTGATGGTGCAGGTGGCCGGCAGGGCCGGGCGGGCCGAAGAGCCAGGCAAGGTCATCATCCAGACCCACCTGGCCGACCACCCGCTGTTGGTGCAGCTTACCGAGCAGGGCTACTTCGCCTTTGCCGAACAGGCCCTGGACGAACGCCGCGCCGCCGGGCTGCCGCCCTACTCCCACCTGGCCCTGCTACGCGCCGAAGCGCACAAGCCGGGGCAGGCCGAAGGCTTTCTCGACGAAGCCTGCGCCGCCGCCGAGCGCCTGGTCGCCGAGCAACACCTGCCGGGCATCGAACTGCTGGGCCCGGTGCCAGCGCCCATGGAGCGCCGCGCCGGGCGCTTCCGCGCGCAACTGTTGATACAGGCCAATACCCGGGCGCCTTTGCATCGACTCATCAGCGCCTGGTTGCTAGTGTTGGAGCAGATGCCCAGCGGGCGCCAGGTACGTTGGTCGCTGGACGTCGACCCGGTCGACCTGTATTGACGTCTGGCGCTGCTTTGCAGCCCCAAAGGTTGGCAACCCGCTCCCGGCAACGGATAATGCCCAGTTTTTCCACCTGCGCATCCAGGCGCTCACCGCGCTTGCGGTCGAAAAGAGATCCCCATGAAAGACACCATTCGCCAGCTGATCCAGCAAGCCCTCACCCAACTCGTCACCGACGGTGTGCTGCCTGAAGGGCTGTCGCCGGCGATCCAGGTGGAAAACGCCCGGGACAAGACCCACGGCGACTTCGCCAGCAACATCGCCATGATGCTGGCCAAGCAGGCAGGCATGAAGCCACGCGACCTGGCCGAAAAACTGATCGCCGCCCTGCCGGCCAGCGCCGACATCAGCAAGGTGGAAATCGCTGGCCCCGGCTTCCTCAACTTCTTCCAGAACACCGACGCCTTGGCCAACCGCCTGGATGCTGCCCTGGCCGATGACCACCTGGGCGTGCGCAAGGCCGGCCCGAGCGAAAAGGTCGTCATCGACATGTCGGCGCCAAACCTGGCCAAAGAGATGCACGTCGGCCACCTGCGCTCGACCATCATCGGTGACAGCGTCGCACGCGTGCTGGAATTTTTGGGTGACAACGTCATTCGCCAGAACCACGTCGGCGACTGGGGTACCCAGTTCGGCATGCTGATGGCCTACCTGCAGGAAAACCCGATCACCAGTGACGAGCTGTCAGACCTGGAAAACTTCTACCGGGCGGCGAAGAAACGCTTCGACGAATCGGAAGAGTTCGCCACTCGCGCCCGTGGCCTGGTGGTCAAGCTGCAGGCCGGCGACCCCGAGTGCCTGGCCCTGTGGACACGCTTCAAGGACATTTCGCTGTCGCACTGCCAGAAGACCTACGAGCTGCTCAACGTCAAGCTGACCATGGCCGACGTGATGGGCGAAAGCGCGTACAACGACGACCTGGCCAACGTGGTGGCCGACCTCAAGGCCAAGGGCCTGTTGGTCGAGGACCAAGGCGCCCAATGCGTGTTCCTCGAGGAATTCAAGAACAGCGAAGGCGAACCACTGCCGGTGATCGTGCAGAAAGCCGACGGCGGCTACCTGTACGCCACCACCGACCTGGCCGCCGTGCGCTACCGCAGCAACGTACTCCACGCTGACCGCGCCCTGTACTTTGTCGACCAGCGCCAGGCCCTGCATTTTAACCAGGTGTTCGAAGTCGCCCGCCGCGCAGGCTTTGTCGGCCACCCGATGCAGATGGAGCACATGGGCTTCGGCACCATGAACGGCGCCGACGGCCGCCCGTTCAAGACCCGCGACGGCGGCACCGTCAAGCTGATCGACCTGCTCACCGAGGCCAAGGAGCGTGCCTACGCGCTGGTCAAGGAAAAGAACCCGAGCCTGGCCGACGAAGATCTGCGCCACATCGGCGAAGTGGTGGGCATTGGCGCAGTGAAGTACGCCGACCTGTCCAAGCACCGCACCAGCGACTACAGCTTCAACTTCGAGCTGATGCTCAACTTCGAAGGCAACACCGCTCCATACCTGCTGTACGCCTACACCCGCGTAGCCGGCGTGTTCCGCAAGCTGGGCAAGGGCTTTGACGAAGTCGACGGCAAGATCGTGCTGCAGGCCCCCCACGAGCAGGACCTGGCTGCGCGCCTGGCCCAGTTTGGCGAAACCCTCAACAGCGTCGCCGAAAAAGGCACGCCGCATGTGCTGTGCAGCTACCTGTACGACCTGGCCGGCCTGTTCTCCAGCTTCTACGAGAACTGCCCGATCCTGGCCGCCGAAACCCCGGAACAACAACAGAGCCGCCTGCGTCTGGCCGCCCTGACCGGCCGCACCCTCAAACAAGGTCTGGAACTGCTCGGCCTGGAAACCCTGGAGCGCATGTAAGTTGGCTGCCAAGAAAAAACCCGCCCCCAAACGCGGCGCCAGCCGCCAGACGGCGCCGGCCAAACAGCCGATCCCTGGTTGGGTATGGATGGCCGTCGGCCTCACCGTCGGCGCGTTTATCGTGTTCCTGATGAAGCTCGAGCCAGGCGGCGAAGACATCAAGCGCGCCAAGCCCGAGCAACAGAAGGTGGAGAAAGCGGCCGAAGCCAGCAAGCCTGCGCAGGCCACCCCACAGCAGCCCGTGAAGCCGAAGTATGACTTCTACACGCTGCTGCCAGAGTCCGAGGTGATCGTGCCACCGGAGGCCGTGCCCGAGAAGACACCACCGGTACCCGCCCAGCCGGTGACCCCGGTAACGCCGGCAGAAGCTGCGAAGATCGACACCGCGCGCGCGCAGGCGGCATTGCTGGGCCAGACCCCGCCACCGCCCCCGCCGGTGATCAAGCCGGCAGCGACCACCCAGTATTTCCTGCAGGCCGGCTCGTTCCGCAAGCAGGCCGATGCCGACAAGGTCCGCGCGCAGATCATCCTGCTGGGCCAGTCGGTGAAGGTGGAGTCGGGTACGGTCAAGGACGAGACCTGGTACCGCGTACTGGTCGGGCCCTTCAGCAACCGCGAGCAACTGACCGGCGCGCAGAAGCAACTGGCCGGGGCCGGGTTCACCAACCTGCTGCTGCAACAACGGCAGACCCGGCAGTAACCCAGCAACAAAAAAGGCCTTGCCGCTTCGGTGCGACAAGGCCTTTTTCATTACCCGCAAAGCATTTCAACGCAAGGCGTTGCGCTCGGACACCTGGCTGTTCAATGTCCAGAAGTCGTACAGCACCCCCACCAGGAACAAGCCGCCAGTAAAGAAGTAAATGATCGCGGTGATCCATTTGCCCTGGTACAGCCGGTGCAGGCCGAACACCCCAAGGAAGGTCAGCAGAACCCAGGCGATGTTGTAATCGATGCGACCAGACTGGAACCGCAGATCGGCTTCACGGTCCATGGACGGGATCAGAAACAGGTCGATCAGCCAACCGATGCCCAGCAGGCCGAATGTAAAGAACCAGAGGGTTCCGGTAATCGGCTTGCCGTAATAGAACCGATGCGACCCGGTGAAGCCGAAAATCCACAGCAGGTAACCGATGGTCTTGCTATGGGTGTCGTGAAAGGGCGCCCCCTGTTGATAACTGTTCATGCATAGCCCTCGTGGGTTATCCGAAAATTTTCTAAAAAAAAATGTGACTTTCTCGTTGCAGGCCGACGTACGGCACCTGGGCAATCGACCAACGGATCAAAGATTGATCAAAAAGCTGTTATAAAGTTGCGCGCCCAACACATAACTATTCATAAGAGCTTCATCTATGCCGCCTTTGATCAAGACATGGCTGACCCTCTGCCTATTATTGCCCCTGGCCGCCCACGCCACCAATCGTGAGCAACGTCTTCCTAATGGTTTCACCGGCTATACCTCCAATGCCTCGGTGAAACACGCGCCGGTCAAACAGACCTCCCTGCGCACGCGACCAGGCAATGCCGCCAGCAACCGCGGCTTGCCTGTCGCTGCCATGTCGCCGAAGCAGAGCAGCGATGTGCTTAGCCGTGCGGTGAATGTGCTCGGCACCCCTTATGTTTGGGGTGGCAGCAGCCCGAAAAAAGGCTTTGACTGCAGCGGGCTGGTTAAATACGCCTTCAACGATGTCGCTGACGTCGACCTGCCGCGCACCTCCAACGCCATGGCCCAGGGCCACGGCGTCAAGGTAGCCAAGGGTGACCTGAAGCCTGGTGACCTGATCTTCTTCAACATCAAGAGCCGCCGCGTAAACCATGTTGCCATCTACCTGGGCAACGACCGCTTCATCCACGCACCCCGGCGTGGCAAGCGGGTAAGCATCGACAACTTGAGCAAGCCGTACTGGCAGAAGCACTACGTAGTGGCCAAGCGGGTGCTGCCGAAGGAACAGCAGCAGCTGAACCTGGCCAAGCGCTAACAGCGCCCGGCCTCTTCGCGGGCACGCCCGCGAAGAGGCCTGAGCGTGCACTATCACCCTCTGATCAGTCCGCTCTCCTTAAGCCCCCGCATCGCCCCTTCCATCGTCCGCATCCCCTGCGACGCCCCGCCCTGCATCACCGAACATAACTGCGCCATTCGCCCCTCCCGAACCAGGTTGCGCACCGCCGGCGTCGCCACCAGCACTTCCCGCGCCGCCACCCGCCCACCGTCCACACGCCGGACCAGCGTCTGCACCACCACGAGGCGTAACGATTCGGCCAGCATTGCCCGCACCAACGGTTTTTCCTCGGCAGCAAATACCTCCACCAATCGGTCAATGCTGCTGGCCGCCGAGCGCGTATGCACGGTCGCCAGCACCAGGTGCCCGGTCTCGGCGGCGCGCAAGGCCAGGCGAACGGATTCCAGGTCCCGTAGCTCACCGATCATGATCACATCAGGGTCCTGGCGCAGCGCACTGCGCAGCCCCTGGGCGAACCCGCCGCTATGGCGGCCAATCTCACGCTGATTGATCAGGCTGCGCTGGCTGCTGTGGATAACTTCGACGGGGTCTTCGAGGGTGATGATATGCAGCGCTCGGTCGCGGTTCAGTTGGTCGAGCAAGGTCGCCAGGGTGCTGGACTTGCCACTGCCCGTAGGCCCACCTACCAGGACCAGGCCATCAGTGCACTGCGCAACAGCTTGATACACATCCCCTAGGTCGAGTTCACCGACCGTGGCGATCCGCCCCGGGATCAACCGGAAGGTAACCGCAGGGCCGTTCAACTGGCGAAACAGATTCAGCCGAAAACGGCCCAGGGCGGGCAGCTGCAGCGCCAGGTCCAACTCATCGCCCTCTGCCCATTGCCGCCGTTGGCGTTCAGCCAGCAAGGCCGCCATGCCGTCGGCCAGGTCTGCCGGCACCAACGCCGGCATGTCCAGGCGCTGCAAGTCGCCCTCAAGGCGCAGCATCGGGATCTGACCCGCCGCCAGGTGCAGGTCCGAAGCCCCTGCATCCACAGCACGGGCCAACAGGTCGGTCACATCCATGAGACTCCCCAAAGGCCTTCAAGTAGGTAGAATGCCGCAGACCCTACAGCCGTCGGCATCCGTCCATGTCCACCCTAGCAGACAACCTTTCCGCTATTTCCGCCCGTATTGCCAGCGCTGCCCAGGCTGCCGGGCGCGATCCGGCCAGCGTCCAGTTGCTGGCCGTGAGCAAGACCAAGCCCGCCAGCGCCATTCGCGAAATCCACGCCGCTGGCGTGCGCGATGTCGGGGAAAATTACCTACAAGAAGCGCTGACAAAGCAGCAGGCGCTAAGCGACCTGCCCTTGATCTGGCACTTCATCGGCCCCATTCAGTCGAACAAGACCAAAGCCATCGCCGAGCATTTCGACTGGGTGCATTCCGTGGACCGCCTGAAAATTGCCCAACGCCTGTCCGAGCAGCGCCCTGCCGGCCTGGCGCCACTGAACCTCTGCCTGCAAGTGAACGTGAGCGGCGAAGACAGCAAGTCTGGCTGCGCCCCCGCTGACCTTCCGGCCCTGGCCCAGGCAGTGGCCGGGCTGCCCAACCTGCGCTTGCGTGGGCTGATGGCAATCCCCGAGCCCACCGACGACCGCGCCGCCCAAGAGGCAGCGTTCGCCCGCTTGCGCCAGCTGCAGGAAAGCCTGGGCCTTGGCCTGGACACGCTCTCCATGGGCATGAGCCACGACCTTGAAGCGGCTATTGCACAGGGTGCGACCTGGGTACGCATTGGTACCGCCCTGTTCGGCGCCCGCGACTACGGCCAACACTGACTCCATGCTTTACTCACTCTTCCCCACAAGGACCTGACATGAGCAAGACACGTATTGCCTTTATCGGCGCCGGCAACATGGCCGCCAGCCTGATCGGTGGTTTGCGTGCCCAGGGCCTGGACGCCTCGCAGATCCGCGCCAGCGACCCGGGCGTCGAGACCCGCACCCGTATCCAGGCCGAGCACGGCATCGAAACCTTCGAGCACAACGCCCAGGCCATCGACGGCGCTGACGTCATCGTGCTGGCGGTCAAGCCGCAGGTCATGAAAACCGTGTGCCAGGCCCTGCAACCCCACCTGCAGGATGGCCAGCTGATCGTTTCCATCGCCGCCGGCATCACCTGTGCCAGCCTGCAAAGCTGGGTGGGCGCTCGCCCGGTGGTGCGCTGCATGCCCAATACCCCAGCGCTGCTGCGCCAGGGCGTAAGCGGCCTGTACGCCACCGCTGAAGTGTCCGACGCGCAGCGCCAGCAGGCCGAACAGCTGCTGTCGGCCGTCGGCACTGCCCTGTGGCTGGAGCAGGAACAACAACTGGACGCTGTGACCGCTGTATCCGGCAGCGGCCCTGCGTATTTCTTCCTGCTGATTGAGGCCATGACGGCAGCGGGCGAAAAACTCGGCCTGCCACGTGAAACCGCCTCCCAGCTGACCTTGCAGACTGCCCTTGGTGCTGCCCGCATGGCGGTTGCAAGCGATGTCGATGCCGCCGAGCTGCGCCGCCGCGTCACCTCGCCCGCCGGCACTACCGAAGCGGCCATCAAGTCGTTCCAGGCCAGCGGCTTCGAAGCCATCGTCGAGCAGGCACTGCAGGCTGCGGCCACGCGCTCCGCCGAGCTGGCCGAACAACTGGGCAAATAAGGAGCTTTAGATGAATGCACTGTCTGGCGCCGCGATCTTCGTGGTGCAAACCCTGGTCAGCCTCTACCTGGTGATCGTCCTGCTGCGTTTTGTCCTGCAACTGGTCAAAGCCAACTTCTATAACCCGCTGTGCCAGTTCGCTGTGCGTGCCACGCAGCCGCTGCTCAAGCCGATCCGCCGGATCATCCCCAGCATCGGCGGGCTGGACACCTCGTCGCTGTTGCTGGCGATCGTCATCCAGGCGCTGCTGATGGGCTTTGTGCTGATGGTCACCTACGGCACCTTCGGTGACGTCCTGCACCTGCTGATGTGGGCGATCATTGGCATCACCTCGCTGTTCCTGAAAATTTTCTGGGTGGCGATGATTGTCATGGTGATCGTGTCCTGGGTTGCCCCCAACAGTCACAACCCGGCAGCGGAACTGGCCTACCAGATCAGCGAACCGGTGCTGGCACCGTTCCGCCGCATCGTGCCCAACCTGGGCGGCATGGACATCTCGCCGATCTTCGCCTTCCTGGCGATCCAGGTAATCCAGTCGTTCGTCATGCCCCCGCTGGCCGCCTACGCAGGCATGCCACAAGAACTGTGGCGCATGATCTGACCCTGGTTGCTTCCAGCGGCAAGCCTCTGCTTGCCGCTGGGGGTAGCGCTCTTTAGACTTACGCCTCCGTCAAGCGTGAGCAGGGTCGATGTCCACTGTCTTTCCCGAAGATTCCGTCGGTCTGGTAGTACCGCAAACCGCCCGGTTCGATGAACCGCTGGCACTGGCTTGTGGCCGCTCCCTGGCCAGTTACGAGCTGGTCTACGAGACCTATGGCACCCTGAACGCCAGCGCAAGCAACGCCGTGCTGATCTGCCATGCCCTGTCCGGCCACCACCATGCCGCTGGCTATCATGCCGCCACCGACCGCAAACCAGGCTGGTGGGACAGCTGCATTGGCCCTGGCAAACCGATCGACACCAACCGCTTCTTCGTCGTCAGCCTGAACAACCTTGGCGGCTGCAACGGCAGCACCGGCCCCAGCAGCGTCAACCCGGCCACCGGCAAGCCTTATGGCGCCGACTTCCCGGTACTGACCGTAGAGGACTGGGTGCACAGCCAGGTGCGCCTGGGCGAGCGCCTGGGCATCCAGCAATGGGCCGCTGTGGTCGGCGGCAGCCTGGGCGGCATGCAGGCACTGCAATGGACCATCAGCTACCCGGAGCGTGTGCGCCATTGCGTCGACATCGCCTCGGCCCCCAAGCTGTCGGCGCAGAACATCGCCTTCAACGAAGTGGCTCGCCAGGCGATCCTCACCGACCCCGAATTCCACGGCGGTTCGTTCCAGGACCAGGGCGTGATTCCCAAACGCGGCCTGATGCTGGCACGCATGGTCGGCCATATCACCTACCTGTCCGACGACTCGATGGGCGAAAAATTCGGCCGCGAGCTGAAGAGCGACAAGCTCAACTACGACTTCCACAGCGTCGAGTTCCAGGTCGAAAGCTACCTGCGCTACCAGGGCGAGGAGTTTTCCGGCCGTTTCGATGCCAACACCTACCTGCTGATGACCAAGGCGCTGGACTATTTCGACCCGGCCGCAGCCCAAGGCGGCGACCTGGCCGCTACCCTGGCCCACGTCAAAGCGGATTACTGCATCATGTCGTTCACCACCGACTGGCGCTTCTCGCCGGCCCGTTCGCGCGAGATCGTCGACGCCCTGATGGCTGCACGCAAGAACGTCTGCTACCTGGAGATCGACTCGCCTTACGGGCACGATGCCTTCCTGATCCCTACACCTCGCTATATGCAGGGCTTCTCGAACTACATGAACCGCATTGTCATCTGAGGACAGCATGAGAGCCGATCTGGAAATCATCCACGACTGGATCCCCGCCGGCAGCCGGGTACTTGACCTGGGCTGCGGCAGCGGCGAACTGCTGGCCTCGCTGCGTGACCGTAAACAGGTCACCGGCTATGGCCTGGAAATCGACGCCGACAACATCGCAGCCTGCGTGGCCAAAGGCGTCAACGTTATCGAGCAGGACCTGGACAAGGGCCTGGGCAACTTTGCCAGCAACAGCTTCGACGTCGTGATCATGACCCAGGCCCTGCAGGCCGTGGAGTACCCCGACCGCATCCTCGACGAGATGCTGCGCGTGGGCCGCCAGTGCATCATCACCTTCCCCAACTTCGGCCACTGGCGCTGCCGCTGGTACCTGGCGACCAAAGGCCGCATGCCAGTATCGGACTTCATGCCGTATACCTGGTACAACACGCCGAACATCCACTTCTGCACCTTCGCCGACTTCGAAGAACTGGTGCACGAACGCAGGGCCAAGGTACTTGACCGCCTGGCCGTCGATCACTTGCACCGCAACGGGTGGGGTGGCCGGCTATGGCCTAATCTTCTAGGTGAAATCGGCATCTATCGCGTCAGCAGCCCGGCCCTGCAAGAACATCAGCTCGCCGTCTGACGCCCACTGGAGGAATCGCACCATGCGTCGCCTAGCCCTGTTCCTGTTCAGCCTGTGCCTGGCATTGCCGGTACTGGCTGCCGATGCCGCCCGGCCCGAGCGCAAGGAAGTGTTTGGCGACGTGACGGTGCACTACAGCGCATTCACATCAAGCATGCTCACACCCGAGGTGGCCGCAGCCACCGGCCTGGTGCGCAGCAAGAACCAGGGCGTGCTCAACATTGCCGTGCTCAAGGCCGGCAAGCCCGCCCCGGCGCTGGTCAGCGGCACAGTCAAGGACCTGACCGGGCGCAGCAGCCCGCTGTCATTCAAGCAGGTTACCGAACAGGGCGCGGTGTACTACATCGCTCAGTTCAAGATCGAACAGCCAGAAACCGTCACCTTCGACCTGAACATCGAAACCGGCGGCATCAGCAACTCCCTCAGTTTCAATCAGGAAGTTTTCCCAGGCGAATGATGAATTTCCAGCAACTCGTATTGGCCAGCCATAACGCCGGCAAACTCAAGGAACTCCAGGCCATGCTCGGCCAGTCCGTGCAGCTGCGCTCGATTGGTGAGTTCAGCCAGGTCGAGCCCGAAGAAACCGGCCTGTCGTTCGTCGAGAACGCCATCCTCAAGGCACGCAATGCCGCGCGTATTTCCGGCCTGCCCGCCTTGGCCGACGATTCCGGCCTGGCCGTGGACTTCCTCGGTGGGGCGCCGGGCATTTACTCGGCACGCTATGCCGACGGCAAGGGTGACGCGGCGAACAACGCCAAACTGCTCGAGGCCCTGAAAGACGTGCCCGAGGCCGAACGCGGCGCACAGTTCGTCTGCGTCCTGGCGCTGGTGCGCCATGCCGACGACCCGCTGCCGATCCTGTGCGAAGGCCTGTGGCACGGCAGCATCCTGTTCGAGGCCAGCGGTGAGCACGGCTTTGGCTATGACCCGCTGTTCTGGGTACCGGAGCGCAACTGCTCCAGCGCCGACCTGGCCCCTGTGGATAAAAACCAGCTCAGCCACCGCGCCCGTGCCATGGCCCTGCTGCGCCAACGTCTGGGCCTGGCATGATCGCAACGCTGTCTTCACCCGGCGCGGCGGGCTTTACCAGCCTGCCGCCGCTGGCGCTGTACATCCACATACCGTGGTGCGTGCGCAAATGCCCATATTGCGACTTCAACTCCCACGCTGCCGGGCCTGAACTGCCCGAAGACGCCTACGTCACAGCCCTGCTGGACGACCTGGACCAGGAGCAGGCCGCGGTACAGGGCCGCCCGATCAGCTCGATCTTCTTTGGTGGCGGTACGCCCAGCCTGTTCAGTGCCAACGCCTTGGGCCGGCTGCTACGCGGCGTGGAACAACGCATCCCGTTTGCCCCAGACATCGAAATCACGCTGGAGGCCAACCCGGGCACGTTCGAGCAGGACAAGTTCAAGGCCTACCGGCAAACCGGCATCAACCGCCTGTCCATCGGCGTACAGAGCTTCCAGGCCGCCAAGCTGGAGGCACTGGGGCGCATACACAATGGTGACGAAGCAGTCCGTGCCGCCGGCATGGCGCGTGCCGCGGGCTTCGACAACTTCAACATGGACCTGATGCATGGCCTGCCCGACCAATCACTGGATGACGCACTGGGCGACCTGCGACAGGCCATCGACCTTGGGCCGACGCACCTGTCTTGGTACCAGCTGACCGTGGAGCCGAACACGGTGTTCTGGAACCAGCCGCCAGAGCTGCCCGAAGACGACATCCTCTGGGACATCCAGGAAGCCGGCCAGGCATTGATGGCCAAGCACGGGTTCCGCCAGTACGAAGTCTCGGCCTACGCCCAGGCGGGCCGTGCTGCGCAACACAACCTCAACTACTGGCGTTTCGGCGACTTCATAGGTATTGGTGCCGGTGCCCACGGCAAACTGACCTTCGCCGACGGGCGCATCCTGCGCACCTGGAAAACCCGCCTGCCCAAGGACTACCTAAACCTGGCCAAACCGTTCAAGGCCGGCGAGAAGCTGCTGCCGGTCGACGAGCTGCCGTTCGAATTCCTGATGAACGCCCTGCGGCTTACCGATGGCGTGGAGGCCGAACTGTTCACCCAGCGCACGGGATTGCCGCTGGCACAGCTGCGCGAGGCACGCCGCGCCGCCGAACAAAAGGGCCTTTTACAGGTCGAACCGGATCGACTGGCAGCCACGCCAAGGGGCCAGTTGTTTCTCAATGACCTGCTGCAGTATTTCTTGACCTAAGGATGACCCATGGATCTGGTACTTGATCTGCTCGCGACGGTTTCCCGCTGGAGCCGCAGCAACCTGTCGGAGATTTCACTGGCCTTGGTAGGCTGCCTGCTGGTGCTGTTCGGCACCGATGTCAAAGCCTGGGCCGAGCAACGCCTGGGTGGGCTGGCGGGCGCACTGCGGGTGCCGTTCATGGCGCTGATGGTGGTGGTCGGCAGCGGTGCAGCGCTAATCTATGCCACGCCGTGGGTAGTGAAGGGGTTGGGCCAGTTCAACAACTACGCGCTGGCGCCGGTGTTGCTGGTGGTGCTGGTCTTGATTGGCGTGGTGGCTGATCGCAGGGGTTGATTCCACCTACAAAGGCCCTTGCAAGGGCCACTGCCTTGCTCAAAATCTTGACGGTTGCGTAATTTCTGTGGGGATGTTTGAGGTGAAGTCTCAGAGCCAAGGATACTCAGTCCTGGCGCTCACAAAAAAACCGCCTTTCTCAAGGCGGTTTTTTTCGCCTGCATTTCTGCAAGCACCAGCACATCGAAAGGCCAGATCAGCCGATCAATCCGCCTTCTCGAACTTCAAATCCCACACCCCATGCCCCAGCCGCTCACCGCGGCGCTCGAATTTGGTGATCGGGCGCTCTTCCGGGCGTGGCACGTAGGTGCCGTCAGCCGCACGGTTGCGGTAGCCCGGGGCGGCGCTCATCACTTCCAGCATGTACTCGGCATACGGTTCCCAGTCGGTGGCCATGTGGAACACGCCACCAGGCTTGAGCTTGCGACGGACCAGCTCGGCAAACTCAAGCTGTACGATGCGGCGCTTGTGGTGGCGCGCCTTGTGCCAAGGGTCGGGGAAGAACAGCATCAGGCGGTCGAGGCTGTTGTCCGCCACACAGCGGTTCAGCACTTCGATGGCATCGCAGTCGTACACACGCAGGTTCTTAAGCCCCTGGGTCAGTACGCCGTTGAGCAGCGCGCCTACACCCGGGCGGTGCACTTCCACACCGATGAAGTCCTGCTCAGGTGCGGCAGCAGCCATTTCCAGCAAGGAATGGCCCATGCCGAAGCCGATCTCCAGGGTGCGCGGCGCCGACCGGCCGAATACCTGGTCATAGTCCACCGGGCTGTCGGCCAGCGGCAGGATGTACAGCGGGCCGCCCTGATCCAGGCCGCGTTGCTGGCCTTCGGTCATGCGCCCGGCGCGCATCACGAAGCTCTTGATGCGGCGGTGTGGGCGGGCTTCGCCGTCGGGAGTGATCGGCGTATCGTGCGATTCAGTCATCAGGAGCTCTTACTTGATCAGACCATCCAGCGGCGAAGAGGCGCTGGCATAGAGTTTCTTCGGCATACGGCCGGCCAGGTAGGCCATACGACCGGCGACAATGGCGTGCTTCATGGCCTCGGCCATCAGCACCGGCTGCTGGGCGTGGGCGATGGCCGAGTTCATCAGCACCGCCTCGCAACCCATTTCCATGGCGATGGTGGCGTCGGAAGCAGTACCTACGCCGGCATCGACCAGCACCGGCACCTTGGACTCTTCCAGAATGATCTGCAGGTTGTAGGGGTTGCAGATACCCAGGCCAGTGCCAATCAGGCCAGCCAGCGGCATGACCGCGATGCAGCCGGCTTCAGCCAGCTGGCGGGCGATGATCGGGTCGTCGCTGGTGTACACCATCACGTCGAAACCTTCCTTGACCAGCACTTCGGCGGCCTTGAGGGTTTCGATCACATTGGGGAACAGGGTTTTCTGGTCGGCCAGCACTTCCAGCTTTACCAGCGTCCGGGACTCGTGCGATTTGCGCCCGTCGAGCAGTTCGCGGGCCAGACGGCAGGTACGTACCGCTTCTACCGCGTCAAAGCAGCCTGCAGTGTTCGGCAGGATGGTGTACTTGTCGGGCGACAGTACGTCGAGCAGGTTCGGCTCGCCCGCATTCTGACCAAGGTTGGTGCGGCGCACGGCGACGGTGACGATTTCGGCACCCGAGGCCTCGGTGGCCAGGCGGGTTTCTTCCATGTCACGGTACTTGCCGGTACCGACCAGCAGGCGCGACTGAAAAGTGCGCCCGGCCAGGGTGAAGGGCTTGTCGCTACGAACGTTGCTCATCGTTGTTCCTCGGGAAAAGGTTGCTGGGCTTGCTTGTAAACCGCCGGGCTGCTGTCAGCCGCCACCGATGGCGTGGACCACTTCGACCTGGTCGCCGTCGTTCAGCAGCGTGCTGTCGTGCTGGCTACGCGGCACGATATCCAGGTTCAGTTCCACTGCCACACGGCGCCCGGCCAGCTCCAGGCGCGTCAGCAGGGCTGCAACGCTTTCGCCAGCAGGCAGTTCGTAAGGTTCACCGTTCAGTTGAATGCGCATGCGCACGGCCACCATTGTTCTTTGGGGCCCGCATTCTAGCGCCGAACCGGCCTGCAACCCAAGGCCGGTGCACGCCATTAGTCGCGATTGTGGACCACTCGGTCAGCCCAGTCGCCAAGCTGCCAGGCCCAGGCACAGCCAGCCGGCCAGGAAGCACAGGCCGCCAATCGGGGTGATCATGCCCAGCTTGCCCACCCCGCTGAGGGTCAGCAGGTACAGGCTGCCGGAAAACAGCACTATCCCTAGCGCAAACAGGCCGCCAGCCCAGCCAACCAGGCGCCCGGGCAGGTGCGCCGAGAGCACGGCGACACCGAAGATCGCCAGGGCATGCACCAGCTGGTAGGTCACGCCAGTGTGGAAGATCGCCAGGTAGTCTGCCGTCAGCCGGCTTTTCAGGCCATGGGCGGCGAAGGCACCCAGGGCGACCCCGGTAAAGCCGAAAAAGGCGGCAAGCATCAGGAAGCTGCGAAGCATGGGACGACTCCTTGTATCGGGTCTGTATAATGGCCCCTTCCACCCGTACGGCCAAGCCATCGCCATGCTGCCAACCTTTATCCGTCGCCTCTTCCGCGCCCTGCTCTGGTTCGCTGCCGGCAGCGTCGTGCTGGTACTGGTGTTCCGCTGGGTGCCACCGCCCGGCACGGCGCTGATGCTCGAGCGAAAGGTCCAGTCCTGGGTTAATGGCGAGCCGATCGACCTGCAGCGCGACTGGGAGCCGTGGGAGAACATCTCCGATGAGCTCAAGGTCGCGGTCATTGCTGGCGAGGACCAAAAATTCGCCACTCACTGGGGGTTCGACATCCCGGCCATCCAGGCGGCGCTGGCCTACAACGAGCGTGGCGGCAATGTGCGCGGGGCCAGCACCCTGACCCAGCAAGTGGCCAAGAACCTGTTCCTGTGGTCCGGGCGCAGTTGGTTCCGTAAAGGGCTAGAGGCCTGGTTCACCGCGCTGATTGAGCTGTTCTGGTCGAAAGAGCGCATTCTCGAGGTTTACCTGAACAGTGCCGAATGGGGCAAGGGCGTGTTTGGTGCGCAGGCGGCGGCGCGCTATCACTTTGGTGTCGATGCCAGCCGACTCAGCCGCCAGCAGGCCGCACAACTGGCTGCGGTGCTGCCAAGCCCGATCAAGTGGAGTGCCAGCAGGCCAAGTACCTACGTGGCCAGCCGGGCTGGCTGGATTCGCCGGCAAATGAGCCAGTTGGGCGGGCCCGGTTACCTGATGCAGCTGGATACATCGCGCAAGCCTTGAGTTTTGCGGTGATGCGCAAATCGAGCGCCGCCCGCGCGGCGCTCGATCTCACGGGCGTCACAACATTCACGCCGAGCACAAAAAAGCCGCTCGCCCCATCGGGGCCAGCGGCTTTCTCTACAACCAAGGCTCGATCAGGCTGCGATCAGTGCCTTGACCTTGTTCATCGCATTCTTCTCCAGCTGGCGAATCCGCTCAGCCGATACGCTGTACTTGTCGGCCAGCTCATGCAACGTGGCCTTCTCTTCCGCCAGCCAGCGCTGGTAGAGAATATCGCGGCTACGTTCGTCCAGACCTTGCAGTGCCTCGTGCAGGTTGCTGGTGGAGTTGTCGCTCCAATCGGCATCTTCCAACTGCACCGCCGGGTCGTAACGGTGGTCTTCCAGGTAATGCGCAGGCGACTGGAAGGCGCTGTCGTCGTCAGCTTCTGCTGCCGGGTCGAAGGCCATGTCCTGGCCACTGAGGCGGCTTTCCATCTCGCGCACTTCACGCGGCTCGACACCAAGGCTTTCTGCCACGCGATGCACTTCGTCGTTGTTCAGCCAGGCAAGACGCTTCTTCTGGCTGCGCAGGTTGAAGAACAGCTTGCGCTGGGCCTTGGTGGTGGCCACCTTGACGATGCGCCAGTTGCGCAGGATGAACTCGTGGATTTCTGCCTTGATCCAGTGCACGGCGAAAGACACCAGGCGCACGCCCATCTCCGGGTTGAAGCGCTTGACGGCTTTCATCAGGCCGACGTTGCCTTCCTGGATCAGGTCGGCCTGGGCCAGCCCGTAGCCTGCATAGCTACGGGCGATGTGTACGACGAAACGCAGGTGGGCCATCACCATTTGACGAGCGGCCTCGACATCCTGCTCATAATAGAGACGCTCGCCCAGATCACGCTCCTGCTCGACCGTCAGCAGCGGAATGCTGTTGACCGTGTGCACATAGGCTTCCAGGTTTGCACCGGGTACCAGGGCATAGGCAGGTTGCAACGATGTGGTCATTCAAGAACCTCCGACTTACTAAACTCGCGCCTTGTGGGCACTACCAACATTGACCTGGAACGACGGTACAAGTTCCGTAGTGAAGAAAATGTCAATGCTGGCACGTAAAAACTATCGCGGCGCCAGCTCGTTCAAGTGGCGGGCGACGGCAATCCATGCACCGATATACCCCAACAACACCGCTCCGATCAAGAGCGACAGACCATCGGACGCCGGCACCCCACCCAGGGCGAAGTCACTGCCGTACAGCCCGGAAAGCCCTACCACCGCGTCGTTGAGCCAGTTCAGGCCAAACGCCAGGATACCCCAAGCCAGCAGGCCCGCACCCAGGCCATACAGGGCGCCCATGTACAGGAAAGGCCGGCGCACGTAGGCGTCAGTGCCGCCTACCAGCTTGATCACTTCGATTTCCACACGGCGGTTTTCAATGTGTAGACGAATTGTGTTACCGATTACTAACAGAAGCGCAGAAATCAGCATCACGGCCAGGCCGAAGACAAAGCGGTCACCCAGTTTGAGGATTGCCGCCAGGCGCTCGACCCACACCAGGTCCAGTTGCGCCACTTCCACCCGCGGCAGCTCCGACAGGCGCTGACGCAAGGCGTCCAGGGCCGGCTTGTCGACCTCGGTCGGGGTCACTACCACCACCCCTGGTAGCGGGTTGTCGGGCAGTTCGCGCAGGGCCTCGCCCAGACCGGACTGCTGCTGGAATTCTTCCAGTGCCTGCTCGCGGCTGACGAATTGCGCGTCCGCCACACCCGGCATGCCCTTGATCTCGTCGCGCAGCGCTTCGCCATCGCGGCTGCCAGCATCGAGCTTGAGGTACAGCGATATTTGCGCAGCGCGCTGCCACGAACCGCCAAGCTGCTCGACGTTCTTCAGCAGCAACGACAGGCCCATGGGCATGCTCAGCGCCACCGCCATCACCAGGCAGGTGAAAAAGCTGCCGATCGGCTGCTTGCCCAGGCGGCGCAGGCTGTCGGCCATGCTGGCACGGTGGCTTTCCAGCCAGGCATGCAGCAGCGTACGGAAATCCGGGCCGTCATCGTCTTCGCCGCGCTTTTTCTTCGTCGGCTGCGGGTCGGCAGGCTTTGGCGCAACCCGCTCGGAAACCTTCGGCGTACGTGTAGTGCTCATTGCCCGGCCTCCCCATCGCCGATCAAGCGGCCGCGCTGCAAGGTCAGCATGCGGTGGCGCATGCGCGCAATCAGTGCCAGGTCGTGGCTGGCGATCAATACCGTGGTCCCCAGGCGGTTGATGTCCTCGAACACACCCATGATCTCTGCTGCCAGGCGCGGGTCGAGGTTACCGGTGGGTTCGTCGGCCAGCAGCAGGGCCGGCTGGTGAACGATGGCGCGGGCGATACCCACCCGCTGCTGCTGCCCGGTAGACAGGTCGGCCGGGAACAGCTCGCCCTTGTCGGCCAGCGAGACACGCTCCAGGGCCGAGTCCACACGTTTGGCGATCTCGGCCTTGGACAGGCCAAGAATCTGCAGGGGCAAGGCGATGTTGTTGAACACAGTGCGGTCGAACAACAATTGGTGGTTCTGGAACACCACGCCGATCTGCCGACGCAGGAACGGGATCTGCGCATTGCTGATCTGGCCCAGGTCCTGCCCTGCCAGCATGAGCTTGCCGCTGGTCGGGCGCTCCATGGCCAGCAACAGACGCAGCAAGGTGCTCTTGCCAGCGCCCGAGTGGCCGGTGACGAACAGGAATTCGCCCCGGCGCGCCCGGAAACTCAGCTCATGCAAACCCACATGACCGTTGGGATAGCGCTTGGCAACCTGTTCGAATCGGATCATGGTCAGTCTCGCTCGGCGAACAGAGCCTTCACGAACGGCTCGGCTTCGAAGGTGCGCAGGTCATCGATACCTTCACCGACACCGATGAAGCGAATCGGGATGTTGAACTGCTTGGCCAGGGCGAAGATCACCCCGCCTTTGGCAGTGCCGTCCAGCTTGGTCAGGGCCAGACCGGTCAGTTCGACGCTCTGGTTGAAGTACTTGGCCTGGCTGATGGCGTTCTGGCCGGTGCCGGCATCGAGTACCAGCAACACCTCGTGCGGTGCGTCGGCGTCCAGCTTGCCGATGACCCGGCGGACCTTTTTCAGCTCCTCCATCAGGTTGTCTTTGGTGTGCAGGCGGCCGGCAGTGTCGGCGATCAGCACGTCGGCGCCACGGGCCTTGGCGGCCTGCACTGCGTCGAAGATCACCGACGCAGAGTCGGCGCCGGTATGCTGGGCAATCACCGGAATCTGATTACGCTCGCCCCACACCTGCAACTGCTCGACCGCCGCAGCACGGAAGGTGTCACCGGCAGCCAGCATCACTTTCTTGCCTTCGAGCTGCAGTTTTTTCGCCAGTTTGCCGATGGTGGTGGTCTTGCCGGCGCCGTTCACGCCGACCACCAGGATCACATAGGGTTTGTTCTGCGCCTGCACTTTCAGCGGCTGCTCGACCGGGCGCAGCAGCGCGGCCAGTTCTTCCTGCAGCGACTTGTACAGCGCGTCGGCGTCGGCCAGCTGCTTGCGTGCGACCTTCTGGGTCAGGTTCTGGACGATGGCCGAGGTGGCTTCTACACCGACGTCGGCGGTCAGCAGGCGCGTCTCGATTTCGTCGAGCAGGTCATCGTCGATGACCTTCTTGCCGAGGAACAGGCTGGCCATGCCTTCGCCGATGCTGGCGCTGGTCTTGGACAAGCCCTGCTTGAGGCGGGCAAAGAAGCCGGGTTTGGCTTGTTCGGCAACGGTTGCGGCAGCGACAGGCTCGGGCTCTGCCTGCACGGGCTCTGCTACCGGACGCTCGGGAATCGCTGGCGGGGCCTTAGGCTCCAGGTCAGGGACGAGCGCGACGGGCTCCTCGGCAACGGGCAGGACCAGGTTGCTGACCGGGGGTTCGACAGCCTGAAGGGCCGGGGCTGCAACTGGCGCAGGGGTTTCGAGCTGCGGGGCCGCAGGTTCCGCATTCGCGGGCACGCCCGCTCCCACAGGGGCGGGGGCCGGCTCAGGAGCTGGGGTAACCACCGGGGCAGGTGCTGGCTCAGGGACCGGGGCAACCACCGGGGCAGGTACTGGCTCAGGAACCGGGGCAGCCACCGGGGCAGGTGCTGGCTCAGCAGCCCGAGGGGCCTCAGTTGCAGTTGCGGGTGCTTCAGCAACCACCGGCTCGACCGGAGCAGCTTCAGGGTGCTCGACGGCAGACGGCGGCGCTACAGGCTCTGCAGCCTGGGATTCAGGGACTTGTGGCTGTTCGGCGACAGGTTGCTGCGGCTTCTTGCGAAACCAGCTGAACAGGCCTTTCTTCTCGCCAGCCTCGGCCGGCGCTTTTTTGTCGTCGTTGGAACCAAACATGGAGGACGGCTATCTCAGGGTAGCGATGAGCCAGCAATGGCACATCGGGAATTCTCTCTACGCAGAACAGACTATCTTGAAGCCGGCTGGTTCATGCGCAACGTTTTGTCGTAGTGTCCTGTGGGCCAGAACGGCGACAGGCATGGTCGCCAGGCAACCGGATCAGTATCCTAGCACCTCCTGGCCCGTCGACGCTAAACCCAGCGGGCCGCCGAACAGGTTAAACACCTTATGAATGCTCTAGCCCGCCGCGCCGCTGGCCTGTTGCTCGGCACGCTGTGCCTGCCACTGGCCGCCTTCGCCGCCGATGTGCAGCCCACCCACGAATTCATCCTCGACAATGGCCTGAAGGTGGTCGTGCGCGAAGACCATCGCGCGCCGGTGGTGGTCTCGCAGATCTGGTACAAGGTCGGCTCCAGCTACGAAACCCCCGGCCAGACCGGCTTGTCTCATGCGCTGGAACACATGATGTTCAAGGGCAGCGCCAAGGTCGGCCCCGGCGAAGCTTCACGCATCCTGCGTGACCTGGGCGCCGAAGAAAACGCCTTTACCAGCGACGACTACACCGCCTATTACCAAGTACTGGCCCGTGACCGCTTGCCGGTCGCCCTGGAGCTGGAGGCCGACCGCTTGGCCAGCCTGCGCCTGCCGGCCGACGAATTCAGCCGCGAAATCGAGGTGATCAAGGAAGAGCGCCGCCTGCGCACCGACGATCAGCCCAATTCCAAGGCGTTCGAGCTGTTCCGCGCCATGGCCTATCCGGCCAGCGGCTACCACACGCCGACCATCGGCTGGATGGCCGACCTGGAGCGCATGAAGGTCGAAGAGCTGCGCCACTGGTACGAATCCTGGTACGCCCCCAACAATGCCACTCTGGTGGTGGTCGGCGATGTCACCGCCGACGAGGTCAAGGGCCTGGCGCAGAAGTACTTCGGCAGCATTCCCAAGCGTGCCGTACCGCCAGCCAAACTGCCCCTGGAGCTGGCCGAACCTGGCCAGCGCCAGCTGACCCTGCACGTACGCACCCAACTGCCCAGCCTGATCTATGGCTTCAACGTGCCCGGCCTGCCCACCGCCAAAGATCCGCGCACCGTGCATGCCCTGCGCCTGATCTCGGCACTGCTCGACGGCGGTTACAGCGCGCGCATGCCGGCACGCCTGGAGCGTGGCCAGGAGCTGGTCGCCGGCGCCTCGTCCAGCTACAACGCCTTCACCCGCGGCGACAGCCTGTTCCTGATCTCGGCCACGCCGAATGTGCAGAAGCAGAAAACCCTCGACGATGTGGAAAGAGGCATCTGGCAATTGCTTGAAGAACTCAAGACCACCCCGCCCAGCGCCGAAGAGCTCGAACGCGTGCGCGCTCAAGTCATTGCGGGCCTGGTCTACGACCGTGACTCCATCAGCAGCCAGGCCACCACCATCGGCCAGCTGGAAACCGTCGGCCTGTCCTGGAAACTGATCGACAGCGAGCTGGACGAGCTCAAGCAAGTCACCCCGCAGGACATCCAGAGCGCCGCGCGCACCTATTTCACCCGTGAACGCCTGAGCGTTGCCCATGTACTGCCCGAGGAGTCCGCTCATGAGTGATCGTCGCGCACCACGCCCAACCCTGCTGGCCACCGGCATCCGCGCCCTGGCGCTGGCGGCAGTGCTGGCCGCACCGGCCATGGCCGACAACTCCGCCAAGGCTGACAACAACGCCGCCCGGCCGGCCAACACGTTGCAGTCGCTGGCCGAGCTGGATGGCAAGGCCCCCAGCCGGCGCCAGCTGAACATTCAGCACTGGAGCACCGCTGAGGGTGCCCGGGTGCTGTTCGTCGAAGCCCGCGAACTGCCGATGTTCGACCTGCGCGTCACCTTCGCCGCCGGCAGCAGCCAGGACGGTGGAACACCCGGCGTGGCGGCGCTGACCAACGCCATGCTCAACGAGGGTGTGGCCGGTAAGGACGTAACCGCCATCGCCGAAGGTTTTGAAGGCCTGGGCGCAGACTTTGGCAACGGCTCCTACCGCGACATGGCTGTGGCGTCGCTGCGCAGCCTCAGCGCCAAGGACAAACGTGAGCCTGCGCTCAAACTGTTCACCGAAGTGGCAGGCAAGCCGACCTTCCCCGAGGACGCCCTCAAGCGCATCAAGAACCAGATGCTGGCCGGCTTTGAATACGAAAAGCAGAACCCCGGCAAGATCGCGGGCAAGGCCCTGTTCGGCAACCTTTATGGTGACCACCCCTACGCCCACCCAAGCGATGGCACCGCAGAAACCATCAACGGCATTACCCTGGAACAATTGCGTGCCTTCCACGCCAAGGCTTATACCGGTGGCAACGCGGTGATCGCACTGGTCGGCGACCTCAGCCGGGCCGAGGCCGAAGCCATCGCTGCCCAGGTTTCGGCAGGCCTGCCCAAGGGCCCGGCGCTTGCCGCGCCGGCCCAGCCCAGCGAAGCCAAGGCTGGCCTGACCCACATCGACTTCCCGTCCAAACAGACCCACCTGATGCTGGCAGAACTGGGTATCGACCGCCAAGACCCGGATTGGCCAGCCTTGTCGCTGGGCAACCAGATCCTCGGCGGTGGTGCCTTCGGTACCCGGCTGATGAGCGAAGTGCGTGAAAAGCGTGGCCTGACCTACGGCGTGTACTCGGTGTTCAGCCCCATGCAGGTGCGTGGCCCGTTCATGATCAACCTGCAGACCCGTGCCGAGCTCAGTGAAGGCACGCTCAAGCTGGTGCAGGGCATACTTGCCGACTACCTCTCGACAGGCCCCACACAGCAAGAGCTTGACGATGCCAAGCGCGAACTGGCCGGCAGCTTCCCGCTGTCCAATGCCAGCAACGCCAGCATCGTCGGCCAATTGGGTGCAATCGGTTTCTACAATCTGCCGCTGACCTGGCTGGAAGACTTCATGCAGCAGTCCCAGGCCCTCACCGTCGAGCAGGTCAAGGCAGCCATGAACAAACACCTGTCAGCCGATAAACTGGTGATCGTCACCGTGGGCCCGAAAGTGCCACAGAAACCCCTGCCAGCACCTACTGAAAAGCCCTCCGAGCAAGCGCTCGGGGTACCGGAGCACTAATGCCAAGATCCACCCCTCC
>NZ_JBWKXT010000007.1:0-145961 GCF_059423245.1 Pseudomonas sp. GW460-LB5 | reverse complement strand
TTTTCGTCCAATGACGCTGTAGGTGCCTGGAAAATTGCAACTTGCCGCGGCTGCACGACAAGTTGATCGGAGCATCCTTAGGGGGGTACAATCAAGACGAAACAGAATAATCCTCTACAGGATATTTATGAGCATCTTTGAGCTACTGCTTACTGAAATTGATCACTCGCGCAGCAGCACTGAACCCATGTATGTGCAGCTGGCCAAAGCTATATCTAGTGCAATCAATTCAGGGCGAGTCCGGCCTGGGGAACGCCTCCCTCCGCACAGGGAGCTTGCCAGCCGACTCAACGTCAACATCACGACGATTACCCGCACCATGTCGATGCTGCAGGAGGCTAATCTTGTAGATACGCGCCCAGGCCGGGGCACAGTAGTCTGCACCCCGCCTCCCGACCTTCGCCTACGAGGGGCGCAGTTTCAGCCGGCGTCCACAACTATTGCAGGACTGATCGACCTCAGCATCAATCGCCCAGCGACTGATGCTTACAATCACGTGTTGGCATCTATTCTCCCCGAGCTGCCCAGTGATCCTCGGTTTAGCTCTATGAAGGATTACCATCTGTCAGAGGGGCCTGTGTGGGCTCGAGAGGCAGCGGCATCTTGGTTGCGCTCAATGGGCGTAAGCGCCAGCGCACCCCAGATCGTAATCTGCGAAGGCGCACAGCACGGCCTATCTCTGGTGCTACGTGCCATTACCAAACCAGGTGAGACCATACTTGCCGATGAAGTCACTTACCAAGGTATCTCCTCATTGTGCCGTACGCTCGGCCTCAACATCGTAGGGGTTGGGTCAGACGCTAGAGGAATGCTCCCTTCAGCACTTGAGCAAGCATGTGCCGAGCACTCGGCACGCCTAGTATTTATAGTCAGCTCTATTCATTGCCCCACCGCGGTAACGCTTGATGAGGAGCGCGGGGACGAACTGCTCAAGATCATCCGCAAGCATGACCTGCTGCTGCTGGAAGACGACGTGTATCGGCCGATATCCGATGAGGCTCAACGCCCCCTTGTTTGCCGTTATCCTGAGCACACTATCTACGTAAGCTCTATGTCGAAATGTATTGCGCCTGGCCTTCGAATTGGTTTTATCCTGACGCCACCAAGCTTAATCGTAGACATTATTGATAGCATTAGAGTGAACTGCTGGAGTATCTCTCCGCTGTCCGCGCTAATTGCCACATGCCTTATTGAAAGCGGTCGTGCCCGCGACTTGGTCATTGTGCAGCGCGAGGAACTGCGCGCACGACAAGCATTACTTCGCACGCACCTCACCGGGCTAAAGTTCAATAGCAGTGCGACTGCACCTCATGCATGGCTGCAACTGCCCGATCATTGGAGTGGCGAGGCGTTTTGCCAAGCCTGCCTAGACAACGGCATCATCATCCTGCCCGGCTCCGCGTTCAGTCTCTCTCATGAGCGCGAACCTAATGCCGTTCGCATTAATCTTTCAGCGGCACCCTCACGTGAAAAACTTGAGCATGCTCTGGGTGTAATCGCTCGCTTAATACGTCAGACACCAACCAGCGCACCTAATGATTAGTGGAAGAGCTAATGAATAAGATCCAACGCAGTGAGATTGTGGTCATCGGAGGGGGCGCCGTCGGTGTGGCTTCTGCACTTTGGCTGCGCCGAGATGGGCACCAAGTAACATTAATAGAGCCAGACGATATTGCAGGCGGGGCATCCTATGGCAATGCCAATACACTTGCCGAATATGCCTGCACGCCCATTGCCCAACCCGGCGTATGGGGCGCAATGCCCCGACTCTTATTCTCTCAGGAGTCACCTTTCGTGGTGCGCTGGTCGCGTCTACCAGAGCTTATGCCATGGTTGCTGCGCTTTCTTGGCCAGTGCACGCCCGTGCGTGCGCGTACAAATGCCGAGGCGCTAGCGCGCCTGCTTAGCCAGACGTATACCGGGTATGAGCCACTGCTCGAAGACGCACCCAAAGCCCGGGCGATGATAAACAATAATGGCTGCTTATATGCGTACACGACTGACGCTGGATTCAAAGGGGCCCAAGCCGATATAACACTACGCAGGGAGCTTGGCGTCGCCCAGGAAGTACTCGACCCTCGGGCCTTGGAAAGCCTTGAGCCCATGATGACAGGCAAAACTGTCGGAGGGGTTCTATTTCCCGAGTCTTGCCATTTGCAAAACGTCCAAGGTTTTATTCAAGCGCTCGCTGAGCCCCTCATTAATGATGGAAGCGTAATCAAGACGAAAGTCTCTAAATTGCAATCCAGAGACGACGGCATATTTATTGAGTGCAGTGACGGTCAGCAGTGGCTGGCGGATCGCGTCGTGCTTGCTGCAGGGGCGTGGTCAGCGCAACTCACCGCACAACTCGGCGAGCGTATTCCACTGGGAACCGAGCGCGGTTATCACATTGAGTTTGATCTTGATGAGCCACTTTTCACCCGCCCAACGTGCCCAGTAGAGAATGGCTTTTATCTATCTCCGCTGAGTGGCGGGCGACTCCGCGCTGCAGGCACTGTAGAGCTAGCAGCGCTGCGCGACCCTCTAAACCCGGCACGTATTCGTTATATCGAAGAGCGTGTTCGTAAAATTGTCGACACTGATAAACCAGTCGCACGTACTTGGCTTGGCTTCAGGCCGACGATGCCTGATTGCGTACCTGTCATTGGCCCTAGCCGGAAAGACCCACGCGTGATCCATGCATTCGGTCACCAGCACTTAGGTATCACCCTTGCAGGCATCACTGGCCAGCTCGTGAGTGCCTGCGTTCGCGGGCAAGCCCCCGACTGGCTAAATGCTTATTCTGCAGCTCGTTATCGCCGATTATTTAACTAAAGGAAGCATTACATGTCTGTTCAACGCAAACACATCGGTACTCGCATGAGCGAGATCGTTATTCATAATAATACTGTCTACTTGGCCGGTCAGATCGGTACACCAGGAGCCAGTGTTGCCGAACAAACTCGCGAAGCGCTGGCCGAAGTAGATCGCCTGCTTGCAGAAGCAGGTTCATCTTCAAAGCACATCTTACAAGCGATCATTTGGCTTGCTGATATCGCTGACTTTGCCGAAATGAACAGCGTATGGGATAACTGGGTCGCCCCCGGACACACCCCAGCACGCGCCTGCGGCGAAGCGCGCCTGGCTAATCCAGGACTTAAATTTGAAGTGATCATCACCGCCGCTATTCCTGCGGCGTGAGCAGTTTCTAAATTAATTTAAAGCGTGCAAAAAACTTGTTTAAACGCTCGATTTAATTCTTAGATATTGCCCGTTGTACTTTCAAGGCAAACACGTCGTTAAACACCCATCCGTCTTATATGTTGGTGCAGCTTAACGACTGTTTGCCTTGTTTGCTAAGGATGGTCTGAAGTAGTCATGTATTTCTGGCTAACTTCAGCCTCCGCCGATTTTGAAAGCGGCAAATCGATCAAAAGCGATCAGATCACCCGCTTATTTCTGTGTTTTTAGCCGCCGCAAGCACCTCGCGGCAGCCATTCCCCGCATTACAGGCGCACCTCTCCCGCATTCGTCAGTAAATGTCTGCGCGCCATCCACAGATTCGACAGCGCGAACAGTGTCACCAGTTGCGCCGTGTTCTTCGCCAGGCCACGGAACCGCGTCTTCACATAACCGAACTGGCGCTTGATCACTCTGAATGGGTGTTCGACCTTGGCCCGAACCTGCGCCTTGGCCTTCTCGATTTTGCGCTTGGCTTTGTATAGAGCGCTGCGCTTGCCCAGTTTCTTGTAGGTGCTGCGGCGTGCCGCCACCTGCCAAATAACCTTCCGGCCATCATGCTCCGGACGCTTTTCGACACCGGTATAGCCCGCATCGGCTCCCACCATGTTTTCCTCACCGTGCAACAGCTTGTCGACTTGGGTGATATCCGCCACGTTGGCCGCCGTGCCCACCACGCTGTGCACCAGGCCGGACTCGACGTCCACGCCGATATGGGCCTTCATACCGAAGTAGTACTGCTGGCCTTTTTTGGTCTGATGCATCTCCGGGTCGCGCTTACCGTCCTTGTTCTTGGTCGAACTCGGCGCATTGATCAGCGTGGCATCGACAATCGTGCCTTGGCGCAGCGACAACCCTCGGTCGCCCAGGTAGCCATTAATCACGGCCAGGATGCCCGCGGCCAGCTCGTGTTTCTCCAGCAAGCGACGGAAGTTGAGGATAGTGGTTTCATCAGGGATGCGCTCCAGGCTCAGCCCAGCAAACTGGCGCAGGATGGTGGTTTCGTACAGCGCCTCTTCCATCGCCGGATCGCTGTAACCGAACCAGTTCTGCATCAGATGCACTCGCAGCATCGCCATCAGCGGATAGGCCGGACGACCACCATCACCCTTGGGGTAATGGGGTTCGATCAAGGCAATCAACCCCTTCCACGGAACCACCCGATCCATTTCGATCAGGAATAATTCTTTGCGGGTCTGCTTGCGCTTGCTGGCGTACTCGGCGTCGGCGAAGGTCATCTGCTTCATCGGAAAACTCAGCGGGTGGAATCCGGGTATTTTGCCAAAATCAGGAAGTCTTCTTCAGAATTTCCCTAAGCTCTTGAACTGTTCGGGTCGTGGCCGTTGAAGCGGCGAGAAAATGGAGCCTGCCATGGCCGTTGTGGCGCAGCTAGTACACCATGCCCCCAGCGTTTCCTTAGCTGCGATTGACGGGCATGCCTGGCGGTAGCTCAATAACAGCCATTTATGGATGAAGGAACGAGGGGAATAAGGCAGATGAAAATATTCACGATTGGATTCACTAAGACCTCCGCGCGGTCCTTCTTCACCAAGTTAAGTGCTTCTGGTGCCAAGCGCCTTGTCGATGTTCGCCTGAATAATGTTTCGCAATTGGCCGGCTTCGCTAAACGCGAGGATCTTCGATATTTTTCCGAGGCGTTGTGTGGGATGGAATATGAACATCTACCAGCACTTGCTCCAACCAAAGACATGTTCGAGGAATATAAAATAAAAGGGGGAGATTGGGATATCTACGCCAGGAAATTTCTGGATTTAATGTCGTCCCGAAGGATTGAGTCAATCGATAAAGAAAAGATTGATAACAGTTGCCTGCTTTGCAGCGAAGACAAGCCCCATCACTGCCATCGGAGGCTAGTGGCCGAGTACCTTGCAGGCAAATGGCCGAATGTTGAGATCGTGCATCTTTAGAGGGGCGACGTAGCTCCACGTTTCCAACGCCTCGTCTGGAGGGCTAAGAGAGACAAAGGCGCGTATCGGCGGGAGCCGGCGCCACACATTGGGCGTACAGAGCAACCTCGCCCGCCACGGCTCGATGTCGGCGCTCAACGAGGCGAGTGGCTCTAGGTGCATTGGCAGACGGGCCGTTGGCTGACGTCGTGGCGATCGGCGGATATGCACTGGGAAGCCCGCCCATGTGTTGGGCTATCATGTTGGCGACGCCTGCGCCCAGGTGGGGCGCGGCAGGATCGCCGTCATTTACACCCCAGTTTGGTACTGCTATAGGTCTTCTGAAATAGCCGATACATCAGGACAAATTGAAGTAGCTCAATTAGGAGATATCTAATGTCAACCGGTATGTTTATTCTGCACTCCAACTATACGCCGGCGGGGGACCAGCCAGAGGCGATAGCGCGCCTGCTGTCGGACATAGAAGACGGTGCGACGCACCAGACGCTGAAAGGTATCACCGGCTCAGGTAAGACCTTCACCATGGCCAATGTGATTCATCGTCTGAAGCGGCCTACGTTGATCTTGGCTCCTAACAAGACGTTGACCGCGCAGCTTTATGGTGAAATGAAGCACTTCTTTCCTGAGAACGCGGTCGAGTACTTCGTTTCCTACTACGATTATTTTCAGCCCGAAATCTATATGCCGGGCACCGATCGTTTCATTCCAAAGGACTCGGCCATCAATGACCACCTTGAGCGCCTGCGCCTGTCCACGACCAAATCCTTGATTGAGCGTCGTGACGTGATCGTCGTCGCTTCGGTGTCTTCAATCTACGGCCTGGGTGATCCAGATGCATACCGAGCGCTACAGATCGCTCTGTCCCCTGGGGTCAAACTAAACCAGAGAGAGCTAATTCGTCGCTTGGCTTTGCTGCAATATGATCGCACGGAGCGCACTCTCAAGCGTGCAACGTTCCGCGTCCAAGGTGATGTGATTGACATTTTCCCCGCTGATTCCGAGTACAGGGCGGTTCGGGTGGAACTGTTGGATGACACTGTTGCGTCTGTCCAATGGATGGACCCTGTTACCGGCAAGACGTTGGGAGAGATAGACCATTATTTGGTTTCGCCAAAAACGCTTTTCGCACCGCCCACGAACAAAATAGATTCCGCGTCCAAAAAGATACTCGCTGATATGGAAGAGCGGGTTGCCGAGCTGAACAGGAATAATCGCTTGGTCGAGGCAAACAGGCTGTACGAGCGGATCACGCATGACGTGGAAATGATGCGCGAGGTCGGCTATTGCTCGGGGATGGAGAATTATTCCTGCTACTTCAGCGACCGAGACGCAGCTTCTCCTCCGATCACGTTGCTGGATTATTTGCCGAAAGACGGGCTGCTGTTCGTCGATGAATCTCATGTCATGGTGCCACAGATATCCGCAATGTACCGGGGGGATCAGGCGCGCAAGGACACGCTGATCGATTACGGGTTCCGTTTGCCTTCATCGAAGAACAACCGGCCATTGAACTTTGACGAGTTCGAGAAGGTCAAGCCTCAGACCATCTTTGTTTCCGCTACTCCGGGCGACTACGAGCTGAGGGTGTCGAAAGGCAGGGTTGTCGAACAGGTTATCAGGCCAACGGGACTGCTTGACCCCAAGGTTGAAGTGCGGAAAGCGGATGGATACATAGATGACCTGCTTGCCGAAATATCGAAGTGCGTGAAGAGAAAGAATCGAGTGCTTGTGACTACGCTGACGAAGGTCAGTGCAGAAGAGCTAACGGATTTCTTGACGGACAACGGGATTCGAGCGCGCTACATGCATTCGGACATAAAAGCGGAGGATCGTGTTGAGATCATCAATGGCCTGCGCGCAGGAGAGTTCGATGTTTTGATTGGGATTAGTCTTTTGCGCGAAGGGCTGGATATTCCAGAGGCATCATTGGTTGCCATTCTCGATGCAGACCGTGCAGGGTTCTTGCGTTCGGCCCATGCGCTCATTCAGATGATCGGTCGAGTCGCTCGGAATGAAAACGGCAAGGCGATCTTGTACGCCGACGCGGTGACGCCGGCGATGAAGCAGGCGATCGATGAGACCAATAGGCGCAGGCAGCTTCAAATTGCCTTTAACGAGGAAAATGGGATTTCTCCAGCCTCGTCTGTGCGAAAACTAGCAGGGGAAGAGACGAATACGGAGGAGCCCACCGTTCATTCCGAGGCTTTCTGCGAGAACTTGTCCGACCTTTGCGATCAGATCACTGCCAAGGAACAGCAGCTACTCGAATTTACCGATACCGGTGACGAGCAGCGCGTCGAAGACATTCGTCGTCAGTTGGATGGGTTGTACCGGCAATTCATTTACATCTAATCGTTCGCCGGCATTGGGTTGCATGGCCGACCGATCTGCACCTGGGGCAAGCGGGCAGACGGTCGGCTCATCATTCAACCGGAGGGGTGAGCCGCCGAGGCTCAGTGCCCCGCTTTCCAAGGTGTTTGCCCTACAGCGTCTTGCGACGTGTCAGCGCAAAGCTGGCAACGATCCAACGGCGACCAGCATTTCATCAAATACCGCTCGAACCCTTCCCGGAATGGGGCCACGCTGAGGCCGATAGACGTACAACCCCCATGCCGGAGGTTCTTCGTTCTCCAGCACTCGCACGAGCTTCCCGCTGGCAATGTAGGGGGCGGCCATGTAGTCCGCCAGTTGCGCGAACGCGATCCCGGCCAGCGCCGCTCCCATTTCCATGTCGGCATTGTCGGCGACGAGAGTGGGTGCGGTAGGTGTCCACTGGCGTCCCGCCTTGAAGTGCCAAGGCCAGGGACGGCCGGTATTGATATCCAAGGCCACGGTAACTGGCAGGCTGCTTAGCGCATCGATGTTTGCAGGTACGCCCACTTTCTTGATCAGGCGCGGAGCGGCAACGATGGGGAGTCTCATGTCGGCGGCCTTGCGTGCGACGAAGCGGCTATCGCGCATGAATCCGACCCTGATCCCGACGTCAATCCCTTCGTCAACCGTATTGCTGATGCGATCGGACAGGCGCACATCCAGCGTGATGCCTGGATGACGCGCGGCCACGCGCTCCAGTGCCGGTAGCACCGCTCTGGCGCCCAAGCTGTGCGGTGCGGTGATGCGAACCGTACCGGACAGAGAGGCCTGCTGGTCGGAGCCAGGCGGTCGCCACAGATCCTCGAACCGCTCCAATGCGGGGCGCACTTGGTCTAGCAGCCCTTCGCCGAAGGCGGTGATGCGCACCTGGCGCGTGCTTCGATGAAACAACACCTCGCCGTAGTGTTGCTCCAGTTGCTGGATGGCACGGGTTACACCTTGCGGAGAAGTCCCCAGCCGGACGGCCGCATCGCGAAAACTGCTGCTTTCGGCCGCCACCCGAAAGATGCGCAGTAGTTCCATTTCCTTGTTCATGACGCACGCCTCATGGCCGGTTTCGCTGCTCGTTAATTGTTCCAGATTGTGGAATTATAAAATCGCAACAATTCCATATACAAGGGGAGCGCGGTTGCCCAGACTGACAACACCCCGGAATGCTCCGCTCCGAACAACCCAACAAGGAACGCGAATGAACGCTGCGACTCTCATCACTGCCTACTACGACGCCTTCAACCGCGGCGACCGCGAGGCCATGCTGTCAATGTTGACCGATGACGTCGCGCACGACTTGAACCAGGGCGCTCGTGAGGTCGGTCGCGAAGCCTTCCGCGCCTTCCTGCAGCGCATGGACCGCTGCTATGGCGAGCAACTGCGCGGGATCGTGGTGATGGTCAGCGCCGACGGCCTGCGTGCAGGCGCGGAGTACGTGGTGCATGGCGAATACAAGGTGACGGACGACGGGCTGCCGGAAGCCCAGGGCCAGCGCTACGTGCTGCCGGGCGGCGCGTTCTTCGAGATCCGCGATGGCAAGATCGCTCGTGTCACCAACTACTACAACCTCGGCGACTGGATCGCACAGGTTGGAGGGGACGCCTGAAATGACCAGCGACGTGCAGGTGCTGGTTCGTCGTGGCGCGGACATTGCCGAATGGTTCGATGCCGTGGCAGGCCTGCGGGCGAGCGTCTTCCGCAGCTTTCCTTACCTATACGAGGGCGACACCGAATACGAGAAGCACTACCTCGCCATGTACGCCCGTTCGGCAGACAGCCTGCTGGTACTCGCGCTCGCTGATGATGTGGTCGTGGGTGCGTCCACGGGGTTGCCGCTCGGCGATGCGGAGCCGGCCTTCCATGTGCCGTTCGCCGATCGAGGAATCCCGGTGGAGGCAGTGTTTTACTGTGGCGAATCAGTCCTGCTCCCGGCCTTCCGGGGCCTTGGCCTGGGCCATCGCTTCTTTGACGAGCGCGAAGCGCATGCCCGTTCGTTGGGCGGCATGCAGTGGGCATCGTTCGCGTCGGTGGATCGTGCAGACGACGATCTCCGGCGTCCTTCCAACTACCGCAGTAATGACCCCTTCTGGACCCGTCGCGGCTACGTGCGGCAGTCGGACATGAAGGTTACGCTGCCCTGGAAGCAGGTGGGTGAGCCGAGCGAAACCGAGCAGACGCTCACGATGTGGCTGCACTCCCTGGAGAACGCGAAATGAAAGTAGCAGTTGCGAAATACTCAGTGGGTCAGCCCGCGGACTTCGAGGCATTTGCTGCGCGGCAGCGGCTGGCTCTGGAGGAGGCGCGCCGTGGCGGGGCGGAACTGGCCGTGTTGCCCGAGTATCTATCCCTCGAACTGGCTGCAACGTTCGAGCCTGGCATCCGCCATGATTTCAACGCCTCTCTGGCCGCGCTGCAGGCCTTGCAGCCTGCGTGGCTGGCACTGTATGCCGACCTGTCGCGCGAGTTGTGCATGACCATTCAGGCCGGTACGTTTTTGACCCAGGTTGGATTGGACCGCTACCGCAACCGGGCTTGGTGGTTTGCGCCTGACGGCACACGCGACTACCAAGACAAATTGCAGTTGACGGGGTTCGAGAAAGACGCCGGCGTCATCGAGGGTGGCGACGAACTCAAGGTGTTCGATTTGAAAGGCGTGCGTGCCGGCATCGCTGTTTGCTATGACAGTGAGTTTCCATTGCCCGTGCGAGCCCAGCGAGAGGCGGGAGTGCGCCTGCTGCTGGTTCCGAGCTGTACCGACACCCAAGCAGGTGCAACCCGGGTCCGTGTGGGCTGCATGGCGCGGGCACTGGAGAACCGAATGTTCATCGCGCAGGCCGTGACGACCGGAGCTGCTGACTGGAGTCCGGCGCTGGACACGAATACTGGCGAGGCCACGATCTATGCACCCATGGATCGCGGATTCCCTGAGGACGGCATTCTCGCGACGACGTGCGGCACGCAGGCATGGGCAATCGCAGATCTTGACGTCGATGCGCTCGAACGAAACCAGGAACAGGCCCAGGTTGCCGTCGATCGCGACTGGGACGGCCAGATGTTGCCTGCACTGCGGAAGGCTCGGTACTCGGGTCGTCAGGTCGCCTAGCCGGTCTCATCTTGATAGCTTCAGCTCGATGAGTCGGCTTAGATAGATCATGTCTATCTGCGCATAGATTTTTCCAGTTTGACCAGTTTTGAACTTGCCCCGATGCTGTCGGTACATGCAAGAAATATTCATTGATTTGAATATTTTGCGCTTCTTGGGAACAAACCTGTACTAGCCTGTAAGAGTGCTCGAAGAGCACAGAATTTGTGGCGAAGTTCGGCCGCATATACTATGGGGGAGTATTGTATAATGCGGCGGTGTACCCAAGTTGAGAGGTGTTCGATGCCACATAGCCCGGAAGAAAAGAAGCAAGCCCTGACGCGCATCCGGCGCATCAAAGGTCAGGTCGCGACTCTTGAGCAAGCGCTCGATGCAGGTGCGGAATGCCCTGCAATTCTTCAGCAGCTTGCGGCCGTTCGTGGGGCAGTCAACGGATTGATGGCGACCGTTCTGGAGAGCTATCTGCGGGAAGAGTTTCCCCGTAGTGACATCAGGAGCGATTCGCAGAACAAGTCCATTGACGAGACCATCTCTATCGTCCGCTCCTATCTGCGGTAGAGGCACCAGGGTGCCCTCGGTGAGGGCAAATTTAGTTAGCTAGTAAAGGAAGCGACATCATGAAATCACGTGCAGCAGTTGCCTTCGGGCCAGGAAAGCCGCTGGAAATCGTCGAGATCGACGTCGAGCCGCCGCGCAAGGGCGAGGTGCTCATCAAGATCACGAACACCGGCGTTTGCCATACCGACGCCTTCACCCTGTCGGGCGACGATCCGGAAGGTCTCTTCCCGGTCGTGCTGGGTCATGAAGGTGCGGGTATCGTCGTGGAGGTGGGTGAAGGTGTGACCAGCGTGAAGCCTGGCGATCACGTCATTCCGCTCTACACCGCCGAGTGCGGCGAGTGCCTGTTCTGCAAGTCCGGCAAGACCAACCTGTGTGTCGCGGTTCGCGCAACCCAGGGTAAGGGGCTGATGCCCGATGGTACGACTCGCTTCTCGTACAACGGTCAGCCGCTTTACCACTACATGGGTTGCTCGACCTTCAGCGAATACACGGTCGTCGCCGAAGTCTCGCTGGCCAAGATCAACCCGGACGCCAATCCCGAGCACGTCTGCCTGCTGGGCTGCGGTGTGACCACCGGCATCGGCGCCGTGCACAACACGGCCAAGGTACAGCCCGGCGACTCGGTGGCCATCTTCGGCCTCGGCGGCATCGGTCTCGCTGCGATTCAGGGTGCGCGCCAGGCCAAAGCGGGCCGCATCATCGCCATCGATACCAATCCGGCGAAGTTCGAGCTGGCTCGTACCTTCGGCGCGACCGAATGCCTCAACCCGAAGGACTTCGACAAGCCGATTCACGAGGTTCTGATCGAGATGACCGGCTGGGGTGTCGATCACACCTTCGAGTGCATCGGCAACGTCAACGTCATGCGTTCGGCTCTGGAAGCTGCCCACCGTGGCTGGGGCCAGTCGATCGTCATCGGCGTCGCCGGTGCCGGCAAGGAAATCTCGACCCGTCCGTTCCAGTTGGTCACCGGCCGGACCTGGAAGGGCTCTGCTTTCGGCGGGGTCAAGGGGCGTACCCAACTTCCGGGCATGGTGGAAGACGCAATGAAAGGCGAGATCGATCTCGCCCCGTTCGTCACCCACACCATGGGTCTCGACGAGATCAACCACGCCTTCGACCTGATGCATGAAGGCAAGTCGATTCGCACGGTGATCCACTACTGATCGCCCACTCTCCATTCAAAACCAACCACCAAGGAAATTAACCATGTCCAATCCTGTCATTTCCGGCGACGGCATCTTCTCGCACGTCTTCATCGGCGCCGCCGACGTCCAGAAGTCGGCCGCGTTCTATGACGCCGCTCTGGGTGCTCTCGGCATCAAGAACCTCGGTCCTTTCGGCAACGGATGGGTGCTTTTCGGTCGCGAAAAGCCGGCTTTCATCATCGCCCGTCCGGGCAATGGTGAAGCGCCTTCCAGCAACGGCGTGACGATCGGCTTTGCTGCCGCCACTCCCGCCGAAGTGGATGCCTTCCACGCCGCCGGCCTTGCCGCAGGCGGCACCGACGAGGGCCAGCCTGGCGCACGTGGTCACCTGCCGGGTGCCTATGCGGCCTACCTGCGTGATCCGGCGGGCAACAAGGTCTGCTCGTACACCTTCGTCTGAAAGCTAGGAAGCTGAGGGCGTTCTGAAAGGGTCAGCACAAGCCTCTACACGGCGAGCCTATTAGACGGACCGTGTAGAGCGGTGCCTACTCATGAAGATCGGCCCGCAGCCATGTGCGAAACGCATGGCTGCGGGCATTTGCTTTGAAGCGTGTTTTTCAACCAAGAAGAAATGAGGTCGTTATGAAAGAGCCGGCCAACATCAATACGACGACCGTACAACCTGCCCCGACCGCCACCGTGTACGGCATGCCGGCCTACACCGATCGTGCTGCCGCCGTGGGGGAAGTGCATGCGCGCCCGCATCTCTTGATTCAGGCCCCTCGCGGCATATTGCAGCTCGCTTTCATGACCGAAGGCGACCAGGCCAGGGATCAGATGGCGATGAGCGAGTTGTCTCATCGCTTCGGCGTTGCCGAGCCCGACCATGCTACGCCGCTCCACGGTGTGACATGGGATGAAGGAGACCTGCACTGCGAAAAGCACACCGAGTTCTCGACGTATCTCTGGTGCGCTTCCCTAGATTCCGAGACGGGAGAGCCGTGCGGCGAAAATCCGTTCAAGCATGGATTTGTTCCTCCCGGCCCGGTCGTATCCGGCATCCGTTTGAGACTTCTTCCGTGGACGCCGGAAACGGAGAAGGAGGTCGATCGCTTCGATCCTGCCAGCCTGTGCTACTCGCTGGTGGAGAACGGCTCTGCCGCCATCCTGACCGATTTCCGACAGGATGCGGATGGCCTGACGCAGATCCTCGTCCTGGCCCGCGATTTGACCCCGGCGCGGGCGGGTGCGCTGGCTCAACGTCTGCTGGAGATCGAGACTTACCGCACCTTGGCGTTGCTGTCCCTGCCGTTGACACGATCGATGACGTCGGAACTGCGACGCATGGAGTCGCGCCTTGCGGCGATCACCGACGAGATGTGTACGAGCTTGGTGGAACGGCGCGACAGCGACGTGCTGCTGTCCGAATTGACCGGCCTGGCTGCCGAGCTGGAAGCTGGCGTTGCGGCGAATCTCTATCGCTTCGGCGCCAGCCGTGCCTACTACGAGATCGTCGAGGAAAGGCTGGCAGCGCTTGCGGAAGAGGCCGTATCCGGGTACTGCACCTGGGCGGATTTCCTGCAGCGTCGCATCGCTCCCGCCATGCGGACATGCCAATCCGTAAAGGAGCGCCAGACCAAGCTCTCCGACAAGCTGACCCGGGCCATCGCGTTGCTGCGTTCCTGGATCGACGTCGAGCTTGAACGCCAGAACCGCGATCTGCTGGCTTCGATGAACAACCGGGCCAAGATGCAATTGCGCCTTCAGCAAACCGTCGAAGGCCTCTCGGTCGCGGCAATTTCTTATTACGTCGTGAGTCTTCTCGGCTACTTGCTCAAGGGCATTCCGATGGTTCACGACAGCGTGGCGCCGGTGATGGCGGTTCTGGTGCCTGCGGTGATGCTGACGATCTGGTGGATCGTGCGCAGGATCAGACACGCCCACGGCGACACGGCAGCGGAAGAGAAATCTTCCTGACGAGCTGCCGTCCTGGCGCGCGAGAGCTGCGCCGTTCCTTTGAACATAGGAGAACACCATGGAACGCATCGAACATCACGCCAGCTTTGATGGTTGGCAGGACGTTTATCAGCATGAATCCACGACGCTCGGTTGCACGATGAAAGTCGGCGTCTATCTGCCTCCGCAGGCACAGCACGGCAAGGTGCCGGTGCTGTACTGGCTTTCAGGCCTCACCTGCACCGAGCAGAACTTCATCACCAAGTCCGCCGTCCAGCGCTACGCAGCCGAACATGGCATTGCCGTCGTCGCGCCCGATAGCAGCGCTCGCGGCGAAAGCGTTGCCGACGATCCCGCCTATGACCTCGGACAGGGGGCGGGTTTCTACGTCAACGCCACACAGGAACCCTGGGCTGCGAATCATCGGATGTATGACTACGTCGTGCAGGAACTACCGGCGCTGATCGAGGCCCACTTTCCCGTGACAGCGGAGCGGAGCATCAGCGGCCACTCCATGGGGGGACACGGTGCTTTGGTCATCGCCCTGCGAAACCCGGGCCGTTATCGCAGCGTCTCGGCCTTCTCGCCCATCGTCGCTCCCACCCAGGTTCCCTGGGGACACAAGGCCTTCGAGGCGTATCTGGGTAGCGACCGGGAGGCGTGGAAGCAGTACGACACCGTGGAGCTGATTCGCACCGTGCAGGAGCGTCTGCCGCTGCTGGTGGATCAGGGCTTGGGCGACGAGTTCCTGGAGAGTCAGCTTCAGCCCGATCTGCTGCGCAAAGCCTGCGACGAGACGGGACACCCGCTCACGTTGAATCTGCGCCCGGGCTACGACCACAGCTACTACTTCATTGCCAGTTTCATTGGCGAGCATATGGCACACCACGCATCGGCGCTGAAACGCTGAGAGAGAGGAGATCAGGTCATGACAAAGACCTCCAAAAATCGACATCACGTCGTCATTATCGGAGCGGGCTTCGGCGGGATCGAGGTTGCCAACCAGCTTGCTGGTGCCGAGGTCGATGTGACGATCATCGATCGGCGCAATCATCACCTGTTCCAACCCTTGCTTTACCAGGTTGCAGGGGCGTCACTTTCGACATCCGAGATCGCCTGGCCTATTCGCTATCTCTTCCGCAATCGCCCGGAAGTGAACACCTTGATGGCGGAAGTGGAAGGTATCGACCAGGACGCGCGTCAGGTCATTCTCAACAATGGCTCGCGCCAAACCTACGACACGCTCGTACTCGCGACAGGTGCTACCCATGCCTATTTCGGACACGACGAATGGGGGGCTTTCGCGCCGGGGTTGAAGACGCTGGAAGATGCCACGACCATTCGAGGCCGAATTCTCGCGGCCTTCGAGGAGGCCGAGCGCACGAGCGATCCTCAGCAGCGTGCCGCGCTGCAGACGTTCGTCATCATCGGTGGTGGTCCCACCGGGGTTGAATTGGCCGGAACCATCGCCGAGCTGGCGCGAGACACGCTGGCGCGTGACTTCCGCTCGATTGACCCGAGCACGTCGCGGGTTGTACTGATCGAGGCGGGCCCGCGTCTGTTGTCCGTCTTTCCAGAGGATCTGTCGGCCTATACGCGCCAAGCACTCGAAAAGCTCGGGGTCGAGGTCGTGCTGGGTACGCCGGTCACCGAATGCTCGGCCGACGGCGTGGTGTATGGCGGCAAGCCCCTTTCGGCCAAGACCATCGTCTGGGCCGCCGGGGTCCAGGCGTCTCCCGCGGCCCGCTGGCTGGGTGCTGCGTCTGATCGTGCGGGTCGAGTGGTCGTTGGTCCCGACCTGACGGTGGCCGGCCGCCCGGAGGTCTTCGCCATCGGCGATACCGCCTCGTGCACCATGGCCGATGGGAAGTCCGTACCGGGCATCGCCCCCGCCGCCAAACAGCAAGGCAAGTACGTCGCCAACCTCATTGGACGGCGTTTGAAAGGCAAGCTCGCTGACGGGCCTTTCAAATACCGGCATCAGGGGAACCTGGCCACCATCGGCCGCAGCCTGGCCGTAATTGACATGGGGCGGGTTAAGCTGCGTGGAGCCTTTGCGTGGTGGATCTGGAAGCTCGCGCATATCTACTTTCTGATCGGTACGCGAAATCGTCTCAGCGTCGCGTTGAGCTGGGTATGGAACCATAGCATCGGCTACCGCGGCTCTCGCATCATCATGCATGCGATTAGCGACAAAGAGCCCACGGCGTTGGATAAATCCGGCTCTCTGGATTGAGGTGCCCACCTTATCGGAACGTCAACTATTAGAAATGCCAGGGAGAGGAACTTGACCGATCTATTCACGACAAAGCCCAAGCCTCCCTTGGCCGAACTCCTGCGGCCCAAGACGCTGGATGAATTCGTCGGGCAACGGCACTTGCTCGGCCCCGGCAAGCCGCTTCGTCTCGCGTTCGAGGCGGGCAAGTTGCACTCGTTCATCCTCTGGGGGCCGCCAGGCGTGGGCAAGACCACCTTGGGGCGCCTGGCCGCCAGTGCGACCGACAGCCGATTCATCGCCATCTCGGCCGTGCTTGCCGGGGTGAAGGACATCCGGCAAGCCATCGACGAGGCCCAGGCAGAACTGGACAACCATGGTCGATCGACGGTGCTTTTCGTCGATGAGATCCACCGCTTCAACAAGGCGCAGCAGGATGCCCTACTGCCCCATGTCGAGTCGGGGCTCCTGACCCTGGTGGGGGGGACGACCGAGCATCCGGGGCTGGCGGTCAATTCCGCTCTGCTCTCGCGCGCGCAGGTCTATACCCTCGAACCGCTGTCCGGCGACGAACTGAACCAGCTCTACGAACGCGCACTGCCGCATCTCCAGGGCGTCACGTTGGACGCGGACGCGCTGGATCTGCTCAAGGGCTTTGCCGATGGCGATGGCAGGCGCTTCCTCAATCTGCTTGAGCAGGTGACGAATGCTGCGTCGGGCGCTGGCAAGACCGTGGTCGATGGCGAGTTCGCCAGGCTGTCCACCAGTCCATCGCTGCGCAGGTTCGACAAGGGCGGCGACGAGTTCTACTGGCAGCTCTCAGCCTTCCACAAGTCGCTACGGGGCTCCGACCCTGATGCGGCCCTGTATTGGCTGGCCCGCATCCTCGACGGTAGCGGCGACGTCAGCCAGGTGACCCGCCGCATGGTGGTAGTGGCCAGCGAAGACATCGGCAATGCCGACCCGCAGGCGCTGCAACTGGCGCTCAATGCCGCGCTGGCTTATGAGAGGCTGGGTTCCCCCGAAGGCGAAATACCGATTGCCCACGCAGCGACCTACCTTGCTGCCGCCCCCAAGTCGAACGCTGCCTATGCCGCCTGGAACAAGGCGAAGGCCTTCGTCAAGAACAGCGGCTCCCTGCCTGTGCCTCTCCATCTTCGCAATGCGCCGACGAAGCTGATGCAGCAGATGGGGTATCACGAAGGCTACCGCTACGCCCATGACGAGCCCAACGGCTATGCCGCTGGGCAAAGCTACTTTCCCGAGGGCGTGGCGCGGCCGGGCTGGTATCAGCCAACGGACAGAGGTGTTGAGCGCAGGCTGGGAGAAAGGCTTACTTGGCTGCGCTCGCTGGATGATGGGACGCTGCCAGAGGCGGACGCCTGACCGGTCGCCTCCGAAACCGGCTCATCGCGACTTCACGAACTACAGGAACAGGATAAGAACATGTCAGCCACTTCTTTCGGTGCATCCTCGGCGAATATCAGCCGGGGACGCGTTGCCCGCTATCTGCGCACGGAGTCTGGTGCTGCGGTGCTGCTGGTGATCGTCACGGTCGTGGCGCTGGCGTGGGCGAACTCGCCGCTATCCGATGCCTATTTCGCGTTGTGGCACCTGGACGTCGGGTTTGACTTCGGGCCGCTGGGCCTGCACATGGATCTGCATCACTGGGTCAACGACGGCCTGATGGTGGTCTTCTTCTTCCTGATCGGCCTGGAGGTGCGTCAGGAGTTTGCCCACGGATCGCTCAGGGACCGCAGCCGTGCCCGTCTCGCTCTGATCGCGGGTGTCGCAGGTGTCGTGCTTCCCGCGCTGGTGTATGTCCTGATCGTGGGGCTGGCCGGAAGTGAGGGCCTGCACGGGTGGGGGGCGGTGGTCGGCACCGATACGGCATTCATGCTGGGCACCCTGGCGATCGTCGGCCCGCGGCTATCCGGTCAGTTGCGCGTGTTCCTGCTCACCCTGACCGTGGTCGATGACTTCCTCGCCGTGTCCATCATCGGCATCGTCTATAGCGAGGAGATTCGGATCGTCCCGTTGTTGATCGCCCTCGCCAGTCTCGTTGCGTTGTGGTGGCTAGGGCGCACCCGCCAGTGGCGGGCAATGCCGTATGTGCTGATCGTGATCGTGCTGTGGCTCGCAACCGTGTACTCCGGCATCCATGCCTCTCTCGCCGGGATGGCCGCGGGGCTGCTGATCCCCGCCTACGCGACGCAACGTCACAAGGTCGTCGCGGCAAAACAACTGTTCCGCGACTTCTGGCAGTCTCCGAGTGCCGCATCGGCCCGCGCGGTGGACTGCGGGCTGTCCCGGGGTATCTCGGTGAACGAGCGATTGCACGAGTTCCTGCGGCTGCCGACGGCGCTGCTGATCGTGCCGGTGTTCGCCTTGGCGAACGCCGGAGTGGACGTGCGTGGCGGGCTGCTCGCCGAGGCCTTCGGCTCGCCAGTCACGTGGGGCGTCATCGCAGGGCTCGTGCTCGGCAAGCTCCTGGGCATCGGGCTCATCACTCTCGTCGCCGTCCGTCTCGGCCTGGGCCGGCTGCCCGAGGGCGTCGGGGTGGGGAGCGTGTTCGGTGGTGCGGCACTGTCCGGGATCGGGTTCACCGTGTCGCTGCTGATCATCGGGCTCGCGTTCGGCACGACCTCCGACCTGGGCCGCCAGGCGACGGTCGGCGTGCTCGTGTCGATGGTGTTCGCCACGTTGCTCGGGTGGCTGATCTTCAAGGTCGCCGCCCAGCGGTGGGGTGAGAAGACCGCTGACCTGCCGATGGTGCTTGAGCCACCGGTCGATCCGGAGATCGATCACATCCGCGGGCCGGAGGACGCCCAGCTCACACTCGTCGAGTACGTGGACTTCGAGTGCGCGTACTGTGCGCACGCCACCGGTTCGTGGGACGATCTGCGCGCCCACTTCGGGGACGACCTGCGGTATGTGGTGCGCCATCTGCCGCACCACCCGCACGGGCCGATTGCCGCGCGGGCGTCCGAGGCAGCGGCGAACCAGGGGATGTTCTGGCCGTGGCTGGACTTCGTGTTCACCCGTCAGCATGCGCTGGAGCGCGAGCATCTGATCGGCTACGCCGCCGAGCTTGGGCTCGACGTCGAACGGTTCATCGCGGATCTCGACAGCACCGCGGTGATCGAGCGTGTCGAGCGCGACCTCGCCAGTGCGGTCGCCAGCGGTGCGCACGCCACGCCGACGTTCTTCGTCGAGGGTCGTCGTCTGCGCGGCAGCTACGACGCCCGCACTGTCACCGCGGCGCTCGAAGCCAGTCGCCGCGGCCCCCGAACTCAGGAAGTCCCGTCCTGAGCGGGACGAACTACAGGATAAAAACATGCCAAACAATTCTTTCGGTGAATCCTCTTGTACGGCTGCGGCCAGCGGCATGGTGGAAGTGCGCGGCGCGCGCGAGAACAACCTCAAAGAGGTGGACGTTTCCATCCCGCGTAACGCGCTGGTGGTGTTCTCCGGCGTTTCCGGCTCCGGCAAGTCCTCGCTGGCCTTCGGCACCATCTACGCCGAGGCGCAGCGGCGCTACTTCGAGTCGGTGGCCCCCTATGCGCGGCGCCTGATCGACCAGGCCGGCGTGCCGGACGTCGATGCGATCGACGGCCTGCCGCCGGCGGTGGCGTTGCAACAGCAGCGGGGCTCCAGCAACGCGCGTTCCTCCGTGGGCAGTGTGACCACCCTGTCCAGCCTGGTGCGGATGATGTATTCGCGCGCCGGCGCCTACCCAGCCAACCAGCCGATGCTGTACGCCGAGGATTTTTCGCCCAACACGCCGCAGGGAGCGTGCCCGACCTGCCACGGCCTGGGCCATGTGTACGAGGTGACCGAGGCCATCATGGTGCCCGATCCCTCCCTGAGCATCCGCGAGCGGGCGATCGCCTCCTGGCCCCCCGCCTGGCAAGGCCAGAACCTGCGCGACATCCTGGTCAGCATGGGCTACGACGTTGACCGACCGTGGAAGGACCTGCCGAAGAAGGATCGCGACTGGATTCTGTTCACCGAGGAAACACCGACAGTGCCGGTGTACGCCGGCTTCACGCCCGCCGAAACTCGCGTCGCGCTCAAGCGCAAGATGGAGCCGAGCTACATGGGCACCTTCACCGGCGCCCGGCGGTATGTGCTGCACACCTTTGCCAATACCCAAAGCGCACTGATGAGAAAGCGCGTGTCCCGGTTCATGGAGGGCAAGCCGTGCCCCACCTGCCACGGCAAGCGGCTCAAGCCCGAGGCGCTGTCGGTCACTTTCGCCGGCGTGGACATCGGCGCGTTCATGCAGATGCCGCTGGACCAGTTGGCTGCCTTGCTCGAACCCATTGCCCAGGGCGATTTCCGCGCCCATGCAGCGGGGGAGGCTACGGACAAGGAAGCGACCCGACGCGACCGTGCCGAACGCGCGGCCTCCGGCCGTGCCGTCCATGCGGTATCGCCCGACGTGCGCCGCACCTCCGCGCTGTCGGAAGAAAAGCGCCTCGCCGCGCAGCGCCTGGCCGGCGGTGTGATGGCGCGCCTGCGTCAACTGCGTGGGCTGGGCCTGGGTTACCTGACGCTGGACCGGGCCACGCCGACGCTTTCGGCCGGCGAGTTGCAGCGCCTGCGGCTGGCCACGCAATTGAGTTCCCTGCTGTTCGGTGTTGTGTACGTGCTCGACGAGCCCTCGGCGGGGTTGCACCCCTCCGACAGCCAGGCGCTGTACGACGCGCTCGACCGGCTGCGTGACGCCGGCAACTCGGTGTTCGTGGTCGAGCACGACCTGGACCTGATGCGCCGCGCGCAATGGCTGGTGGATGTGGGGCCGGATGCCGGGGAGCGTGGCGGCCGCGTGCTCTACAGCGGCGAGCCGGACGGCCTGCGCAAGATTGCCGAATCGCGCACCGCCCGCTATCTGTTCGACGAAATCGCCGCGCCGGGAAGCCGGGCACGCGAAGCGACCGGCTGGCTGGAGCTTCAGGGCATTCATCGTCACAACCTGCATGGCGTGGACGCACGCATTCCGCTGGGCGTGCTGACGGCCGTCACCGGCATCTCCGGCTCGGGCAAGTCCAGCCTCGTCGCGCAGGCGCTGCCGGAGCTGGTGCTACTGCACTTGGGCCACGAGCCCGAGGACGACGCGGCCGAAAGCGCCACCAGCGAAGGGCCGGCAGTGATCGAAGCGACTGGCGGTCATCTGGCGGGCGACGTGGACGCCATACAGCGCCTGGTGCAGGTGGACCAGAAGCCGATCGGGCGCACGCCCCGGTCCAACCTGGCCACCTACACCGGCCTGTTCGACCACGTGCGCAAGCTGTTCGCCGCCACGCCCGATGCGCGACGCCGCCGCTATGACGCCGGGCGCTTCTCGTTCAACGTGGCTAAGGGGCGTTGCGAGACCTGCGAGGGCGAGGGCTTCGTCAGTGTGGAGTTGCTGTTCATGCCCAGCGTGTACGCCCCGTGTCCGACGTGCCATGGCGCACGCTACAACGAGGCCACGCTGAAGGTGCGATGGAACGGGCGCAACATCGCCGAGGTGCTGCAGATGACCGTGGACGAAGCCAGCGAATTCTTTGCGGGTGAAGACGCCGTGGCCCGGCCCCTGCAATTGCTGCGCGATATCGGATTGGGCTATCTGCGCCTGGGGCAACCGGCCACGGAACTTTCCGGTGGCGAGGCGCAGCGCATCAAGCTGGCGACCGAGCTTCAGCGCAGCCAGCGCGGCCGAAGCCTGTACGTGCTCGACGAGCCAACCACCGGGCTGCATGCATCGGATGCCGACCGGCTGCTGGTGCAGTTGCAGCGCCTGGTCGATGCCGGCAACACCGTGGTGATGATCGAGCACGATATGCGCGCGGTGGCTCAGGCCGATTGGGTGATCGACGTGGGGCCTGGTGCAGGCGCTGCCGGCGGCAGCATCGTGGTGGCGGGCTCCCCTCAGCAGGTGGCCCGAACGTCTGGCAGCCGAACCGCTCCGTTCCTTGCGCAGGAGTTGGCGCGGGCCGAGTAGCTCAGTTCGCCAAATGTTGCCAGCTTTCGCGGGGTATTGATCGTCGCCAAACGACGGTGGCGATCAATGCCCGAATCGCGTCATCCTTCCTGAGTCAGAGCAAGATAGGGATTGTTGGGCGGTATTTCGGGGAATGCCAAGGACCCATCTTCAAGGAGGTAGCCATGCAGTCGGCGGGACTTCCTCGGGCCCGTGACCTCACAGGTCCAAATGTTCAGGCCATTGGGGTGCTTGCGATGTAGCTGCAGCTTCTCGAAGCGCTTCTGCACCCACTGCCAATCCTGTTGATTCTCCTGCTTGGCGAGCGCGGCCACTTCGGGATGCTCCTGCGCATAGCGTTGGAACACACCCGGGCTGACCAGGTAGGCCGTGTCATTCACCGTATGCACGAGCGCCTTCGCGTCATTGATGATGAGCCGTCGTGAGGTGATTCCCTGCTTCAGCCAAACCATGAACTGTTCCGCGGATGGCTTCGTTGCCGATGACCCAGGCGTAGGCGCGGGTACAGGTGATGGAATGGACGTCGCGGCTGTTGCTGGCGCGGGAGGGTGGAGGAACTCTTCGGCATCCTGACCAACGCCGGCCGACTCACCCAAGCCCACCATCGCGAGCAAGTCCTCCATGACGTCGGGCACGGGCTGGGCCGCGGGCGGTGAAACGATGGTGGTGCTGTCGTCCTCCCAAATTGGAGGCTCTTGACCTCCCTGCGCTGGGTTCACCGAGACGGTTGGCGCGGGAGCCGACATGCTGGCGTCGTTTTCCGCGGGCGTCGCGTCGATCTCTACCGTGCCTGCGAAAGGTGCTGGTCGCTCGCCAGACTCCCAGATCAGCGCGGGAGCGAGACGCAACAGGGTGAACGAATGGGACCAGCCGGTCGTGCTGGTGACGGTCGCGCGCCAGACCGCTTTGCCGTCCGAGGTGGGCTGGAGCATGCCGTGGTCCTGCAGTACGTTGAACACGGCGGTGTTGTTCGCAGGAATGCCATCGATCCCCTGAGACAGGAGGTGTGCGCGCAGTTTGTCCGAGACCGTCTTGCTCACCAGCCACAAACCATCCTCGGTGAGCCAGCCATCGGAGGCTTCCGGCTGGTTCAGCTTCAACTGTTCCTTGAGCAGGTAGCGCAACCCGTCCAGCAGCTTGCGTTGCAGTGCGTGCTTGGGCGCGGCCATGGCGCGCGCCGGATCGCCGCCCAGCTCCTGGGCCACCGACGCCCGGTCTGCTTGCACGACGAGTTCCCCTAGTACACCGGCATGTTCGTACTGACCGGCCAGCACATAGAGCAGCGGTGCCCAGAGAGCCGGATAGTCGCTGAGCCAGTCCAGGACGTGGCGGTCGAGCAGTTGGCGATAGAGCAAGCCTGTTGCAGCGCTGTGCAGGCGGTATTCGCGGTCGTCACGGTAGCGAAATCGGTACGCCTGGTGCAGCGGGCCATGCCACGGATGCCAAGTACTGCCGTCGGCCAGTTCGACGTGTAGATCGACGGCGATCTTGCCAATATCGTGGAGCAGCGCAGCATAGGCGACGGCGGCGGTCCAGGCTTCGGACTGCGCCGCCTGGTCTTCGGGACTGGCACCGATGGGCAGCAGATGGGACTGCCGCAGTTTCAGGCTGTAGGCCACGATCTCCAGGCCGTGGTCGAGCATGCCGCCCGGATAGGCATGGTGATGCGCCTCGGAGGCCGGAAAGGCTTGGACCAGTTCGGCGTAGCGTTCCAGGGGCGTGCGGTACAGGGTGGCGAATTGCCGGTGTGAGAGCGACGTGCGCTGCCAGATGTGCTCCAGCAGCTTCTGCCGGCGTGGGGTGGCCAGCAGCGATGCGGCCGACTCAGGACGCAGCAGCCCTTTCGGGAGGTCGGTGACGGGTGGTGGCGTCGGTGCGGCAGCGACCGGGGGCCGTTTTCGCTGGAACAGGGAGAGCATGTGAGGTGTCCTAATGACGGGCCGACCGGGAGGCCTTTTGGCCTTTTCGAGGTAGGGCCTTTCCCCTTGCACCCCATTCCCTTGCCATTTCGACCCTTTGGCCTTTAACCGTTTCGGTATAGCGGGGCCTGGACCGCGGCTCCACCGTCAATGTGGAACCCGCTCGAATGCATTGGACGGCGACCAGGCGCTGGCCTCGGTCTATGCTGCGAAGGCGCTGCTTCCGCCGGGTACGTTGCTCTCTAGGCGTCAAAGTTGACAAACGCGACAAAGGCGACTAGAGTGAAGCCTGTCTCAAACCTACTCGGGAGATGACCATGCCCACTGCCATTGAATTCATTGCCGACCGTCTGCCGCGCGTCACGGTGGAAGATGTACGCCGCTTCGCGGATACCGTCGAAATCCGGGATGCCACGGCTTTCGCGGCCGAGTTGCAGGCGTTCGTCCACGAGCGCGTGGAAGCGGTGACACTGCCCGCCAACTTGCAGGGGGAGACCGTTGGGCAGGCCCTTGCACGCAAGGCGGCCGCGCTGCGCGCCGACACGCGCTGGGCACCGAATGAAACCGACGTCCAGCGAGGCCGTGCCGTGCTGCTGGAAACCTTCAACCAGCCGCACAACCTGCCGCCCGCGGAGTTCGCCAAGCTGGCGGACAAGTCGCGCCAGCAGATCTACAAGGACATCCTCGCGCGTCGGCTGCTGGCGCTGAACGTGGGGCCACGCGGTCAGAAGCTGCCCGACTGGCAGCTCGACCCGGTGAAACAGCAGTTGACCCAAACCGTGCTTCAGGAGGTCGAGGGTATCGATCACTGGACGATCTACCGCGCACTGTCCGAACCGCTCGAAGGCTTGGGCGGTCGCTCGCCGGTGGATGCGGTGACGCATGGCACGATCGACGACGTGGCCGAGGCCGTGTTCAACGTGCTGGGCGTTCAGGTGCATTGAAGCGAGACTGCCATGAGCCACGAGCTGCCTTCGTTCCTGATCGATGCCGGTGAACTGCTCCAGCATGTGAGCCGCGTCGTCTATCGGGGCAGCCCGCTGTACTATGGTCGCAGCAGCACCAATCGCTACGACGACCCTGCCCGAACCTACGGCGTGCTCTACCTGGGGCGCGACCTGCCCACGGCGCTGATGGAGTCGGTGTTTCACAAGCATCAGTGGCTTGATGACGCGAAGCGCTCGATCGCATTGAAAGAAGTCCAGGGCAGGATGGTGCGCGCCGTAGGGGTGATGGCCGACGTGCTTCTGGCCGATCTCACGGCACCAGGCGTCATGGCGGGCTACTTTGGCCTGAACCTGGAGCAGTTGGCCAGCCGTGGCTACACGCACACGCAGCAGGTGTCCGCTCATGTGCATGCGATGGTCGGCGACGACGGCCAACCTCTGTTTGACGGGGTACTCTATCCGTCGCGCAACAACTATCCCGCCAAGAGCATCGCCCTGTTCGAGCGTGCGGAAACGAAGGTCAGCGTCATCGAGGACATCGATCTGGTTGACCATGTGGACTGGCCGCGTTTCGTTGCCACCTACCGCATCGGCGTGGAACCCGACCCCGGCCCGATAGAACCGGATGACGAAGCGTCCTGAAGCAGCGAGAAGACACATTGGAAGCCCGAAACGGAATGAAGTGGAGCACACTGGAATAGGCATTCCTCAGTAGCAGGAGACGACCATGAACACCACAACCCGCACCAGCACCGCAGAACGTATCGGCCGCGCCTTTGGCCGTGGATGGCGTGCCTATGCGCGTGGCGAACGGCGGGTATCGAATTGGTTGGTGGCCACAGGGGTGCCTTCGGTTGGTGTCACAGTGCTGCTGTGGGCGGTCAAGCTGGCTGTGCTGGGCGCGCTGCTCTACGCCGCCTTCTGGTTCGCACTCGTGTTGCTGGGAGTCGTGGTGGCGGGATGGGCGGCGGCTGCCAATACCTCGGAAGAAGACGAGTGGCCGTTCACCGACCTCACCGAACTGCGCAAGACACCCGGCTACGATCCCAATCTGTACAACGATACGTCGCACGAGTTGTACACCGACGACTGATCGGCACCGCGCTACTTCAGCTTACCTCCGGTAAGGGCCCCAGCGCCCTTACCGCCTGCTTGGCCGGCGCTCTTGCTGCCATCTGAAAGCCCCTGGATGACGTGCCCGGCCCGAATCCCAACCCAGGTAAGGCTCGCAAGCCAAAAGCCCGGCAAGACCAGGAACATCGTGCCCATGACGAACATCAGGAGCAGGTCGCCAAAGGCATTATTCAGCCCCACCAGTGGATCGAAGTTAGTGTGTGGCCGGTTCCAGCCGAAGCCCCACCCATAGAGCGCATCGAGGATGGTGCTGTCGATCCAGCGTGCGAGTTGGAACCAGAAATCGGTGAAGAACAGCGCGAACTGCACGACGCTGACGGTGACGACCGTCTTCAGGTCATAGGTTCCGACGACCAGTACGAGCGGGATGCAGATGACCAGTGCCATCTTGAGCAAGGCAAGCACCATGGGCAGCGCCTGGCGCACCACGTCCATGGCGGGAAATGCGGCAAGTGCCCCGACCGCCATTCCTACATCCCCCGTGGCCCGCGTCACGATGTTCGGCAGGGTCTTGTCGATCTGGCCGCCGTAGTCGGTATAGACCGAACCCTGGTTGAGCTTCTGCTGTCGCGGTGACGCGATGGTACGGACCACCGAATCGTCCACCTCGGTACGGCTCAGGAACCCGGCCCAGCCCGCCAAGCGATTCAACAGGCTGGGGTCCACCTGGCTCAGCAGCCGTGCCCGCAGGCCGTTGCTGCCATCGGCCCACCACTGCCTGCAGGTCGGGTAACCGCCGCCACTGGCCACCTGCGCAAGCCCTGCGTCGCGGGTGTCGTCATAGGGCCATGACTCGCGCGCCGTGCTGGAACGGTAGCTGTCGTAGTAGCCGCCGGTATCCGTGAAAAACCTCGAACCGATCCAGGTCACGTCGTTCATTTGAGCTTCGTCCAGCTCCGGCCGCGCCATGAACAATTTAGCGCGTGCAGGTCCGTAGCAGTCGTGTGTGAAATCGGCCACTTCCTGAGCCAGAACTGGGTCGTTGATGCGGGTAGCGTCGATCTCCATGCGCATCTGTCGTAGGTCTGTCCCGCACGGAATTGCCGCCACCGAGGCGCTGGTGACGGCGCGCGAGAGCGCGTGCATGAAGGCCCACCAGACCGGCACCTTGGCACTCTGGTTGTTGATGGTGCTGAAGGACTGGGACCAGCCGGTATCCGTGGGCTGCGGCACGTTGACCTGGCACTGGGCCGAGCGCGAGCTGTCGTACTGAATGGTGTTGAGATCCACGTCGATGAAGGGGATGCCGGCGAACATCACCACTACGATGGCGACGAACACCCGGTTCTCGATGCGTGCGGCCGAGAGCACGCCCTTGTTGCCTTCGTCGGCACCCTCCGCACGGGCCTTGAGCCATTCCTGCACGATGATCGTCACGAAGGGCAGTGCGAATACCCCGCTGGATACCAGTACCGCCCAGATGCCGTTGTTGACGATCCAGGACACCAGGGTCAGGTAGTACTCCAGGTAGTCGGTCGTGAAAAGCGTCATGGCTCGGCCCTCCCCTCAACCCTGCATCAACAGGCTGGCTTCAAGCGCCACGATGGCAACGACGCCGGCGATCTCGCTGCGCACCAGGCGGCGCCGCGCTTGCGCGTCGTCCTCACGCGCAAGCAGCCGGCGACGCATCCAGACCCAGCCGTAGGCCGTCGCGCCATACAGGCACAGCCGCCAGACCAGGAAGTAGCCCGCTGCTGCCGCCAGCCAACGCTCCCAGCCCGCGACGCTTCCGACGAGGTAGATGCCAACGATGTTGGCGCTCACGGCGACGGCCGCGAGTACCACCGTCCACAGCAGCGCCTTCGCTGCGCGCCGGCTGAACAGCCAGCGCGGGCGCAGCCAGGTCGCACGCATCAGGCTCATGGCCGGCCTCCCGGATTGCCCTTCTGCAACTGATCGAGGCGGTCAGGCACTGGATCGCCTTCGTAGATGCCACGCGAGCCCGCCGCGCGCGTGCCGTGGCGCTGGATGATCGCCATGGGCGAGTTGTTCGCCAGCTCCCGGCGCAGCTCCAGCTCGGTCTTGAGGTTGCGAATCTCGCGATCGAGCGTGTCGCTCTCGTGGTTCACCGCCTCCACGGCGAGCTGGTTGGCCGCCACGTTGGGTTCCTTCTTGCCGGTCAGCAGAGTGCGTTGCAGCAGTAGCGCCTTCTCCAGCACCGACGCCAGCGCAACCTCGGACGCCAGGCGCTGCGACAGGAGGTGCTGATCCGGCTCGTCGCGCAGTGCCTCGACCACGCCGCGCGTGATGGGCAGCGACGCACTGCCGGCCTCCCGCAGGTTTTCGGGCGTCGTGTTCTTCGCCTTGGATACCAGGTCTTGGAGCGCCTGCAGCTTGGCGTCGTACTCCTCCTGGATCAGGGGCGTCAGCCCGACGCCGGGCACCGTCTCCGTCTTGGTGCAGGCGTCGCAGGTGCGCTGCTCCTTCTCGCCGAGCACCCGTGTTGCCCACTCGATGGCCGCCTGCGGCGTGGTCCAGGTTTGGCACGACAGGCTCGTGCAACTGGCCGGAGCGATTGCCGACGTGTCGGTCACCCCGCGGCCATTGACCAGGTTGTAGCCCGCGCGGGTGACGTCACCGACCACCTTGATCGCGGGCTGACCGGAGCCGCCGGCATTGCTTCCCCCGACCCAGGGCACGCCATCGTTGCCACGGCGCGTCTCGGCCTGCTCGATGGCCGAGACGGCATCCGTGCTCGACACTGCATCACGCAACGCCATGCCTTCGGCCATCTGGCTCCAGCCGAGTTGGCCGCCCGCCGTTTCGGCCATCTTTTCGGCCATGGCGCGGCACGTCAGCTTCGAGCGGTCGAAATCCAGCCGCGCTTGCAGAACGCCGTTGGTGAGCAGGTTGTAGAGGCCTGGATCTGCCCGCTGGATGATCAACGCCGGCAGGGACGCCACAGCACTCGTAGCACTCTGGATCACCGAGGACATGATCTGCTGAAAGCCATTGGTGACACCGTTGAGTTGATTCTTCAACGTGGTCTGGATGCTCATGTCGCCGCAGATCAGATTGCTGTTCCAGCCGACACCCACGCCGAGCGAGCGCATGCCGGCTGCGCGACCCATCGAAACGGCGCTGCCGCCGCCGATGGAATACATGACGTCATCGCCGATGACGTTGCCGCTGGTCTGGTAGCCCAGTTGGCCCCAGGCCACGCCGCTTGCCAGAACCAACGCGCCGGTAAGCGCCAAACAGATCCTCTTGCCACGAGCCGGTGGGGAGAACTGCATAGATTCGGAACGCTTCATCGCGACACCTCAAAGGAAATCAACGCTGCCAAGGAACACCTGTCCACGGCGTTCGCAGCAGGCATACGGCCGCCACAGCGCCCAGGCGTAGTCGCCTTGCTGGGCCTGGGTCAGGAAGCCGGTGCGTGGGAAAACCGTGCAGGACGAGGACAGGACGGGCGTGAGTTCCTGCCACTTGCCAGTCGAGGCATCACCCTCCATCAGCGCGCCGGCGGGCCAGTAGCCATCGCGGGCATTGGCAAGCAGCGGCTGGTACACGTGCAACTGCCCGCGGCGCGTGACGACATCGCCCGCACGCTGGGCCACCACGGCTCCCGATTTGTGGTCGTCGGTCTGGTGTAGGAAGCCGCCGCGGGGATACACGTTGCCCCAAAGGTTCATCGTGGTGCGTGCGCCGACCTCGCGCATGCCGGGAATCAATGCCTCCGGGTAGGCCATCTCGGGCACGTTGTAGCGCCAGGCAAGCGTGTCCAAGGTGCTGAGCAGATACGGCATGAATGCCGTTCCCGCGCCCTCGCAGAAGTAGCCCGAGGACGAAACAAACTGGTTGAACACCTCGACGCCGGGATGGCCGATCACGTCGGCGTTCTTGAATTTCGCGAGATTGTTTTCGTGATCCTCGTTCGTCGTTCCATCGCCGCCCGCTTGGGCGGACGGGTTGGCCGTACTCATCGCCCGGACTTCGACCCACGGGTTCTCGCCCGTGTTGCTGTAGCTGGAGACGACCGCATCGGGAATGTAGTGGCGCACCTTGACAGAGGTGCGCACCGTGCAGCCTCCCCAGGTGCAGTAGAGCCAGTAGCAGATACCCACCACCCGGTACTCCAAGCAATCGGGCGAGGCCACCGAGGCAACGATGGCGGTGGTGTTCAAGGCGTAGCTACCCGTGGCGCTGAGCAGCAGCAAGGAAGCCACGCCAGCCCGCATGCGGCGCATAAGGTCGAATGGCCGCTTCATGGCTGGGCCCTCCGACGCTGCTCAATGCGCGCGACGGCGCGCGCCACATCCGGCTCGCCATAGACCACGTAGCGCTGATCCACCACGACAGCCGGGATGCTGGTGATGCCCAGGCTCCATGCGTCGGTGACGCCTTGGTATGCGGAAGCGATGCGGCGCTGTAGGTCGGCGCCGCCTTGGTTCAGCCGACGCTTGACGGTGGCCGCCGCCTGTTCGGGGGCGGCGGGCAGTTCAGCAGAAAGCTCCGCTTCAATCCGGCGGGCTTCGTCCAGCTCGATCAGCCGCTCGCCGCCCATGGTCTTGACCGGGTGGTGGCTGTCGGTGACGACCAATACGTCGGCCGCGAAGATGACGGGGCTGAACACGGCCAGGGACGCCGGCAGCGCCACAACCAGGCCAAGGGTTCGCCAGCCCGACGCGAACGTGGAAAAGGATGCCGGCATGTCGCGTGCCCCGAAAGTTGATCAGGGCCATAGTCAAACGCGAACCTCATGCCACCCCAACAAACAATGCGCATCGCGGGCTGCCCGCATACCTGCTTGTCCCGCGCCAATAAAAAAACGGAGGCCGAAGCCTCCGCGAGGATCAATGAAGCAATGCGACCGTTACAGCAGGCCGGACTCCGCAAAGGAGAACGGGGAACCCTGGCCGACGATGATGTGGTCCAGTACCCGCACATCGATGAGCGCCAGCGCGGCCTGCAGTTGCTGGGTCAGCATGCGATCCGCGCTCGACGGTTCGGAGATGCCCGAGGGGTGCTGGTGGGCGAAGACCACCGCGGCGGCATTCAGCTCCAGCACACGCTGTACGACGACACGTGGATAGACCGAAGTCGCGTTGATCGTGCCCTTGAACAGCGGCTCGTAGGCCAGCACCTGGTTCATGCTGTTCAGGAACACAGCGGCGAATATCTCGTTGGGCTCAGCGACCAGTTTCAGGCGCAGGTAGTCCCGCACAGCGGCCGGTCGGCTGAGGCACGGTCCAGCTTTGAAAACCCGCCTCTCCAGCAGCACGATGGCTTGCTGGATGATCCAGTCCTCGTGTTGGGCAGCGGTGGCGGAAAGCGACTCCAGGCAGGAGTCGTTGACGACGAAAGACATGGCGAACCTCCAGACGGTGAGATCGGAGGGCGCGCGCCCTGGGAGGGCAAGCCCTCCTGGGGAACGAACAAGGTGCATCCATCACCGCGGCAGCGGTGATCGTTCGCGACCAGGATGCGAGGCGAACGGGTTGCGGTCAGCGCAGCGGACTGCGCCGTAGCCATGAAGACCGGGGCTACCTGGGCATGTCGCCGACGACGTCGGCAGGCATTTCGGATGGGGGTGTGCCGGTCGGACCATCAGCCGCCAGCATGTCCATGGCAGACAACAAGGCGTCGCCCTCGATCGGTCCCTGCAGCAGGATGGCCTGGCCCGTCTGGCGATCGAGCAGGCGCAGTGATGGAGTGGCGGTTACGCCGCTCTTGGTGGCTTCCGCAGCCTGGGCGCGGATAGCCGCACTGGGTCTTTCGCTTGACATGCACTGCTCGATGGCTGGCGTCGATTCGGGGTAGCGCAAGCCATCCGGCAAGCCCTGGCCGTCGCTGCGCGTGTGGGCATAGACCCATTCGACCGCCTGCCAGAACGCGGCATGCCCGCCAGATTCGGCTGCGCATTCGGCCAGACGTGCCTCGGCCGACGCAGCCGGCTCGTGCGCGGCCAGCGGCTGGTGGTGCCATTGCAGCGCCACGTCGGCGTTGGTGCCCACCCACCGCTTGAGCTGCGGGAAATACTCCCGGCAGAACGGGCACTCCAGGTCAGCATAGAGCGTCAGCGTGAAACGGCCTTTGGGGTTGCCCATTAGCCAGGGCGGCCCGGCCACCGGTGCCATGCTGACCGGCGTGGGCGGCTGCGGCGGGGATTCGCCGGGCGACCTCGACACAAGCCAGATCAGCAGCAGCGCGACCAGCACAGCAGCCAATGCCCAGGGCCAGCGGGGCCGCCCGTTGCGGCGGCGGAACGCCTGGACCTGCATCGGAATGGAAGGACGTTTCTGTTCCATGGCGTTCTCCGTCTTACGACAGTTCCAGGGCCGGCGACTCGATGCCGCGCGCCTGGTCGATCTTCTCGGCCACCTTGAAGGCCGCTTCCAGTTCGGTGCAGCCGTAGTGCTGCATGAGCTGGTAGCGCTCGGCCTTCTCTTCGGGTTCGGTCTGCGCCAACGCCAAGTACAGGCTGGGCGGCACGGCGCGGAACAGCACTTCCATGCTCTTGGAGAGGATGACGCCCTCGGTGAATTTCCCCGCCTCCTTGCGCGCAGAAAGCATCAGCGCTTTCTGCGCGGGTGAGAGTTCGCGGAAGCGTGCGATCTTCTCGACCTCATCGGGCGGCATCGACAGGCAGATCCACCACTCAATCATGTTGAGCATGGGCTCCGCGGCACGCGGCAGATCGTCGATATTTTGTGTAGCCAGCCAGAACCAGGCCCCTAGCTTGCGCCACATTTTTGTAATTTTTACGACGTAGGGCGCGAGTAGCGGGTTCTTCGTGATGATGTGGCCTTCGTCGGTCACATTGATGATCGGACGGCCCAGGTACTGGTCGCGCTCGGCGATGTTGTTCACCGTGCTGATCAGGCTGATGTAGGCGATGGAGAGCTGCGCGTTGTAGCCCTCCCGAGCATAGGTCGCGAGATCCACCAGCGTGATGTCGGCCTCGGGCCACGGCGTGCCATCGCGATCGAACATCTCGCCGTCCGTGCCTTGGCAGAACATGTCCATCGCGTCCGCCATCTCCAGCAGCCGCACGCGCCGCATCTCGGGCAGCGTCGGGTCCTGGCCGCGCGTGCGCAGCGCGTTGCGCACGTCGCGCGTGAGCACCGTGCGTTTCTCGGCCACGCAGTGCTCGGCGGCATCGAGGATGCACTGGCGGATCAGCGAGCGATCGGCCCGCGTCATCCGAGCTTCTTCCTTGTCCTCGCCGCCTGTGATCATCAGCCGTGCCGTGATCTCCAGTTCACCCAGCACGTCGCGCTGCTCGTCCTCCTCCATGACCGAGGAATCGGCTGGCAATTCTTCATCCAGTGCATCGGCATCAAGCGTCTGCACGTTGCTGGGCGTTTCGATCAGCCGGCGAGCGTCGGCGAACGGCGCCAGGCTGATGCCTGAGCCAGGAGCCAGCTTGACTCGGTTTACGGTCAGACCCAGGCGCTTGGCGAAGTCGCTGAACAAACCGAAGCTGTTGCCGGCTTCCACGATGAACAGCCGCGGCCGGTAGATGGCCGTGACCTGATTCAAGAGGTTGTTGAGCGTTGCGCTCTTGCCCGAGCCGGTGGGGCCGAATAGGAACAGATGGGCGTTCATCTGCCTGTCCAAGCGGTTCAGCGGATCAAACGTGATCGGCCCGCCACCGCGGTTGAAGAACGTGTTGCCCGGATGGCCCGTACCCTGGCTGCGACCCCACGCCGGCGAGAGATTCGCCACATGCTGGGCGAACATCAGTTGGGTGAACCAGTTCCGCCGATCCTGCGCAGGGTTGTAGCAGCACGGTAGCCAGCGCAGGTAGCTGTTGAGCGGCGCGACTTCATCGTCCTCGCGCACGGGCTGCAACCCCGCGTTGAGCATCACGTTGGCGAGGTCCAGGCCGCGCCTGTCAAGCTCGGCTTCGTCGCGTCCGCGCAGATAGAAGGCCAGCGTGCCGCGGTAGAGCTTGTGCGCGCTGCCGATGAGCGAGCGCGCCTCCTGCACATCCTTGAGCGTCTGCTCCGATGCCAGTGTTTCGCCGACAGCCTTCTTAGCCAGGTGATTCAGGTGCGATTCGAGGATGTCCTGGGGCGTCGCCACCATGGTCAGACACATCGTGGTGTCTTCGGGCATCTGATCGAAAAGCGTGTTGATCGCATCCCCCTTGCGGGTTTCGCCAGTCAGGTGTCCCGTACCGGGCGGCATGCGTAGTCGGTCGGTGACCAGCACACGGTGCGGCATGCCGTCGAAGTACCAGGTGCCGTGCCCGGCATCGGAGCGAGGCTGACCGAAGAACAGCCGTTGGCTGAAATCCCGACCACTCGCCAGCTCGATCTCGCCTTCCTCCACCTCGTCGGGATAGCGGGCCAGCGCATAGAAGCGCTCTCGATCCTCAGCGCTTGGCCCGAGCATCGTGGGGCGTGGGTTGAACCACCGCAGCAACCAGTCGTGAACATCGGCCGCGACCATGCGCCGGGCTTGGATGCCGGCGTTCGCCAGGCCGCCGCAAAGGCGATCGCAGACGATGTTCAGCATTTGCTCGGGTGTCTGGCCACGGCGGTTCGCCTGACCGGTGGCCCGGCGATAGACCACCATGCGCACGCGCCGCGTCTGGCCGCGCCAGCGCAACCGCGTGACCACCGTGTCCTCGAACAGGCCGCCGGGCTTGGCCACCGCGCGCAGGTGGTGGCCGAAGAAGCGAAGATAGAACTCGGTGAAGGCCGTGCCGCGAGCGCGCGGCTGCACGTAGTTGCGCAGGGTCTGCATGTACTGGTCGAAGCTGGGTTCGTCCTGGGCGTAGAGCTGGAGCACCCAGGGGTTCTCGTCCAGCTCATCGAACGAATCCTGGAGCGCGTTTTCGAGCGCGTCGCGGGCATGCGCGAGCCAGCCAGGCTCCCGACCTTCGGTGCCCAGCGGGACCAGCTCGTAGAAGGCTGCGACCGATTGCCCGTCCTCCAGCAGCATGGACTTCGACGGCGGCAGGAACTCCACCCACGGCAGCAGCTCCGCGAACGACTGCGCGACGTCGTACAGCGCCTGCTCGTCCGCCACGGTCGCCGGCTTGCGGCCCTGGATCGTCGCTCCGGGTTCGGCGATGCCGGCCTGGCGCAACGCCTCGACGTGGCGCTGCCAGCCGTCCGGCTGCTCGTCATTGCCACCATCGGATGCAGCCAGCTTCGGCCAAGGGAGTTTCCAGCGCATCAGTAGTCCTCCACGCGCTCGCCCGGCATGGCGTACTGCACGCGCTGGTACAGGGGGAAGACTGTCGTGTAGCCCGGAACCGGCACGGGGTCGGTACCCGCCAGGTGCGGGTACACATACATGACAAGGTCGGGGTTCGGCAGGCGGTGGAACTGGCGATAGACCTCGTTTCGCGCCGTGCGCGTGTAGCGCATCTGTTCGGCGGGTGCGGCCTCCACGTCGGCCTCGGTCAGCGGCCGGCGCAGGCTCTGGCGTGCATCGAGCAATTGCCTGCGCGCCACCTGGCCGGCGCCACCGCTGCCGTCGCCGGCGTTCTGCTGCCAGATGTCCATCATCGTGCTATCGCCGTGCGGGAGCAGCTTTTCCTTGCTGGTGGCACAGCCGCCGAGCACCGCGACGGCGAGGGCCAGCGCCAGGCCCTTATTCAAGTTCGAGAGCATGGCTTTCTCCTGCGCGGTGATCGACCTTGCGGCCTTCGGGATCGAAGTCGATGGCAAGCGGCTTTTCGAGGTGGACGGCGACCTTCGCGCCGGGCTGGACATAGACGGCGGCGAAGGCCTGGCCGTATAGCTTGTTCACCCAGTCGGCCATGTCGCGCACGCCACCGGCCAGGATGCGGCCCACGGCTTCATTGCCCGAGATGCCGACGCTGCCGATGGAGCCGTCGGCGCCGACGTAGGACATCTGGCCGCTGTCGCTGTCGATCAGCGAGGCGACGCCGGCACCGGCGGCGGTAATCAGGGCTTGCGAGCCAAGGTACTGCTGGGCGTTGCTGCGACGCTCCCCGCTGACGCAGGGAATGCCGTATGGGTCGCTGATCCAGCCCAGGCCTCCACTTTGAGAGTTCTGCTGCTGGTTGTTCTGCTGGTTGCCGTCGCGGTCTTCGGGGATGGTGCGGATCGTGCCGTCGTGGAAGACGAAGGTGATGCTGCGTACCTGGCCGCGCACGCACGAGAGCGTCCAGTCGCCCGATGCGGTGCCGCTGAACACGGCACCGGCCACGTCGGGAATGTCGATGCCATTGGCGGTCAGGTTGTCCGATCCGACCAACACCTTGAAGGGGTACGGATCGTTGACGGTTCCGTCGATCGGCACGCGGCCGATCAGCGCCGTCATCGCCACCGACCCCATCAGCGTCGAATTGGTCGGTACGGTATAGACCGCCTTGGCGCTCTTCACGCCTGCGGCGCGTGCGCCTGCGTTCGCCACGGTTTCCGCCGTGGTTTCCAACGTGCTCTGTGCGGGGCCGAAGCTCGTCGGGAAGCTCATGCCGCTACCCGTGCCACGACTGCTGTTGCGCCCCTCGACTTTCCTCGCATCGTCGGGTTCGACCCAGCGCACGCCGCCTTCCATGCCGGCCTCGTCGCCGTCACGCAGCCCCAGACCCACCGGCAGGTCGGCATGGCCGCCGCCACGTCCCCCGATACTGTCCAGGCGCCGTTGCAGGTCGGCAAGCAGCCCTTCGGTCTGCTGGCGCGCGCTGGCTGCCTGCTCTTGGTCGCGACGTAGGTTAGTGCGCTCGGAGTCGAGGGCCGAATTGATGCGCTGGTCAATGGAGTTCTCGCGCTGGCGCAGTCGCTGGTTTTCTTCGCGCTGGGATTTGTTGTCCGAGAGCGCGGTCTGAAGCTCGGTGCGCAACTGCTTCACTTGAGCAACGAGCGTCGCCACGGTGTCGCGCGGGGTATCGCCCTCGATGCCCAGCGCCTTCATTTCCGCTGGAGTGAGCTTGGCGCCGGCATCCGCGGTCGGTGGTGCCGAAGTGCTGCCACCCGAGAACAGCCGGATGGCGACGAACAGCACCAGCACGGCAACCGGGATCATCAGCCACTTCAGGAGTCCATTACTGCGCATGGCGGACCTCCTTGCGGTCGGTGCCATCCTGGGAACTGGCTTCCGGTTGTGGGAGATGCACGGCCGGGTCGAAGCGGTTGACCGCTGGTAGCAGCGATTGCGCCAGGCCACGCCCGCGCGTCACCAGGTACAGGACGGTCGTGTCCTCGGGCGTCCCGCGGGGACCAAGCGCCTCGTGTTGGAAGGTGGCGGTGAGGAAATCGCCTTGCAGCACGCGCGGGTCCAGGGTGATCCAGCCGCTGCTGCTGTTGGTCAGGCGCACGGCGGTCACCCACTGGTCTTCCAGACGCCACGACGCGAGCGCGACCGCGCGCACGGGCAGCGTCGGCATCAGCGTGCCGAGGTCGAGGTCACGGCGCAGGTTCACCCGCATGACGCTCGGCAGCGGCTCCACGGTGCGTAGCGGCGCGTAGAGGTTCTGTGCGGCGAAGCGCGTCAGGACAACCGGCACCGGGGTCTCGCGTCGCGCCGCTCGCGCGCCGGCCTGGTCCTGGGCGCGCGCCGGAGCTTCGTTGTCATCGCCGGGCTGATCGCCATAGCGCGCCGGGGTGCTGTTGCCCTCGACGATGCGCACTGGTTCCAGCTCGGCTTCCCCGTCCTTGGCTGGCTCCGCCGCAATGTCCAGCAGGATCAGCGCGCCCGTGTCGGCGTCCTGCAATTGCAGCCGCGTGGGTTCGATCGGCTCGCTGGCGCGCAGGTACACCGCACCGCCCGCGCTCTGCACCCGCAGGCGCTCGCCGACGCCCGCGGGCACGCCCACGCGGACGTTGCGGTCGATAAACACGACGCGCTCCTGGCCGACCTTCAGCGGCAACGCCAGCGGCATGCGTTCCCAGCGCAGGATCTCCACCGCCTGGACAGCGGGAGCCGCGGCCACTGCCAACAGCCCCAGCAACGTGAGTACAGGATGCTTCATGGGATTTCTCCTTGAGGCGCTTGCGGAGACAGGCCGCCAGACGCCGGGCGCGTCGGCTCCGGCGTGCTGATGCGCTGGGGCGCGCCCTCATAGCAGTCGAGCGCCAGGCCGAACGGGTTGCGGGCAGGATCGACGTCCACCCGCGTGACCTTCACGGGATAGCGCACCAGAGCGCGCTTGACTTGCTCGGCGCCGTAGTACTCGTCGGCGGTGATGTCCAGCGTCACTACCCAGTCGCGGTCGGAAACCACGCGCACGCGGGCCGTGGGGTCGTCGCCGTAGCCGCGGCCGGGGATTTCGTAGATACCGCGCACGCGCTGGCGCAGCTCGCCCGTGCTGCGGCGGTAGTCGTAGTCCGCGCGCAGGAAGGCCTGGCAGGACGGGGTGAGGTACGGCGAGAGCGTGTGGAGGTTGCGCGCGTAGTCCTCTTCGCCATTCGTCGGCCAGCGGTTGAGCGTCTGGAACACGTAGAACGTGAACGCATAGACCGATTCGGGCGGCACTTCCCACCACTTCCTGGTACTGCCGGAGCGCAGGTCAGGCGGAACGTGGATGGTCAGATCGCGCGGAGCGCTCCACCAGCCGCCACCCATGACCAGGGCGACGATGATCAGGGCACCAGTCCCCAGGCGAAGCGTCTTGATGTGCGCCTGCAGGTGGGTGATCTCGTTCTTGAAGCGGCTCATCGCGCGCTCCTTCGGGTGGTCCAGAAGCCGGAACGTGAGATCAGCACATGGCCGCCCACCCAACCCGCCATCAGTGGATGACGTGTCGCAATGCGCCATTGCAGTTGCCGATACAGCCAGGTGTCGGGACGCCCGCGCTTGAGGCGGCGGAGAATGCCGCCGCCGATAAACACGCCCAAGGCCACGCCCAGGACGACGAACGTGGGAGCTAGCGCGATCGTGCGGAACACCCACGACAGCGGCGCGCCGACCAGCAGGCCGGCGCCGCCGGACAAGCCGCAGCAGATCCACAGCTCGTCGGCGGTGAGGCCGCGCACGACAACGGGATGGCGGTTGAGCCGGTGCGGAAGGAACGTCACGGTCCCATCCGCACGGACGTGCTGCTGCTCGGACATACCAGCCTCGCTTACAGGATGCCGGTGGCTTCGGTGAGCAGCCAGATGCCGATCACGAGCAGGACGGCGCCGATGGCGACCGTGAGGCCGAACTGGCCCCACGTCTTGCGGCCGGTGTGGATTTCCGCGTAGGTCCCGTAGGCGTGGTAGCAGACGCCGATGAACATCGACGCCACGACCAGGAGGGCCACGAGCATGATGATGTCGTAGCCGTAGTTACGGATCGTTTCCATGATGCCGTTGCCCGTGCCGCGGGTCGGGTTCTCCAACTGCGGCAGACCCTGCGCGAACGACAGCGCGGGCAGCGCAGCGGCGCCCAAGGCCACGGCGGCGCGCTGGGCAAGACGGGAAGTGAGGATGCGGTTGTGCATGGTCATGCCTTTCAGGTCAGGAGAGGAGGAAGAAAGTCAGGACGAGGTACATCGCGACGAATCGGATGCAGACGCCGAGGAACTGGCGTTGGTTGAGGCGGCTCTCGGACCACCCCACGTAGGCCGTTCGCATGGCCCAAACGCCCCAGACGAGCAGGACCGCGAACACGACGCCGACCAGGACGGTCGCCATCGCTGAAGGTGCGATGCCGCTGTTGGCTTGAAATGCCGAGACCTGGGCGCCGTTCATGGCTTGCCCTCCGCGGTCGTCGGCGGTGATGGCGGGACGACCCGCTCCGTGCGGTAGTCGCCGGTCAATTCGGACGGGTCGCGCGGCTGGGCGCGCGACGGTGTGAGATGGGCCTGGATGCCGGCGCGCACGCGCGCCAGGTCAGCCAGCAGCCTCGGGTAGTCGAAGTGGTAGCGCTCGCCCGGCTGGATGGGGGCATGCGCGGCGCTGTCGGTGACCGTGTGCTCCAGCGCGTCGAGTTGGCGCAGCGCTGCGACCAGCTCCTGACGCTGCGCTGGGGACTCGGCCAACGCCATCGAGGACTGGCCCAACACAAGGACCGTCACGAGAAAAGTGGGCACGCCGCGATGCGCGGCGCGCAGCCAGATCGGAGCCAACATCGCGCCATTCCTGTGTGATCAGCAATGGCTAGATCGTGGAGATCAGGGCTGTTTCAGGCCGCAAACAATAGGAACCTGCGGATGACCGGATTGATCGGCTAGAGGTACTTCTTGAAGCTGCCCGCAGTCAGGCTCACGGCCAGTCCCAGCAAGGCGGCGCTCGGCAACAGGATCAGCAATGGATGCACCGAGATCGGCAGTGCCAGGTACGTGATCCACGGCAGCACGGCCAGGGGCATAAGGCTGGCTTTCGCGCGGTGGTAGATGAACCCGGATTCGCGGCCCGCGCCGAACCTGCGCACGTCGCGTCGTACCAGACCATCAATCAGACCGACGAAAGCGGCCGTGAAGATCAGCGGCAGCGTGAGCACCAGGACCAGCAGGCGCACTAGGAAGGTCAGCGTCGTGAAGGCCGCGGCGATCAGGTAGCTCTCGGCCCAGACATAGACTTGGCTGATGTAGTAGCGGAAGTTGCGCGCCTGCTCGTGGCTGGGTGCGCGGACGCGCTCGGCGGTCTGGCTCATGCGCGCCAGCAGCCCGGAGCGAACAAACACCCATTCGTAGCCTGTATCCACCAACTCGTGCGCTGTGCGCCCCGGCTCCTGCACGACCACGCTGCGCGTGAAGTGGCTGGACAGGTGTCCAAGCTCGTACTGCAACATCTGCTGGGAATGGCGCCAGCCCTGGTCCTTCCAGAACAGGTGCATGCCGACGCACTCCACCACGATCGAGAACAGCAGCGAGCCGATCAGCACTCCAAGCAAGCGAAACGGCAAGGTGACGGTGCCGACGATCAGGCCCTGGCGCTGGTTCTGCTCCCGCTGCGCGGTCGATGCGGCGTCCTTCATGGCGCGGCCTCGTCGGCATTGTGGTCGGTGGCGGTGGCCACCGCAGCAGACTCGGCTGGAGCCGCATCATCCAGCAGGTCATCGGGCAAGGCCGCATTCTGCAAGGTCGGGGAACTGGTGAACTCCCACCACTGCGTAGCCTCGCTGTAGCTCTGGCGCATGTACCCCGCCAGTTGTTGCAGGTCCGCCGGCATCACTTCATCCGGGTCTGGTATCGGCAGCGGCATGCGAACCTTCCAAAGCTGGCCGCCCTGCAGCAGCGCGAAGCACTGGCCTTTGGGCAGGCCGACTACGTGCGATGGCTCGATCATCGGCACGCTGGACATGCTGATGCGGTCCTGGGTGTTCGACGTGAAATCCGTCGCGCCGCGGATGTCCGAACTGTCGGTTGCCCCTGAGACGATGGTAGTGGTATAGACCTCGACCTTCGGCAACTGCCGCGTCAGCAGTTCGGCGGTGGCCGTCTCGCGCACGCGCAGCATGAACAGGTTGTTGAAGTTGCCGATCACCTGGCCAGCTTTCGCGCGGTTGCCGATGCGGGCCTCGATGTCCGAGAGGGTCTGCGTGTACGCGGTGACTTGCAGCCCGGCGCCGCCGCCTTTGTTGATAAGCGGCACGAATTCGTCACCCATGAGTTCATTGAATTCGTCCGCATGGACGTTGATCGGCACGCGCGCGCCAGCAGAGGCGTCCGGCAGGCCATCGTCGATCCCGTGCTTGTAGATATGGCCCGCCACCGAAACCAGGTCGGAGAACATGGAGTTCCCGACCGCTGCGGCAACCTCGGCGTCGGACAGCGCGTCCAGTCCCACATAGACGATGGCGCGCTTCCTGATGACTTGCATCCAATCGAAGATCGGGCGCGGGTCGGCCAGGTCGGAATAGTTCGGTGCCAGGAGCTGCGCGATCTTGCCGCTCGTGAGCTTTTCCAACAACGGCAGCAATGACGCGACGATCTTGTCGAAGTAGGTCTTGTCGTACCGAACTGCCGAGCGCAGTCCGTCGAGCACCGGGTCGTAGTTGCGCGCCTGGGAGAGATACTGCTCCAGCGCAACCACGCGCTTCTCGCGCCCGATCATGTTGCGCGGAATGTTCTTCTCGTTGAGCTTGGCCTCGATCTGGACGATCACCTCCCAGGCCTTGGGCTCGGTCTTGGCGAAGTAGTGCTGGGCGTACTCGATAAACAGCGCGTCGATGTTGATGACGTGCCGCTGGATCAGCATGTAGTCCGGGCGCTGTCCCAGTTCCACTAGGGCACGGGCAATGATGTTGACGAAGCGCCACGCGAACTCCCTGAAGGCCGCGCTATTGCCTTCACCGGAGAGTTGCCCTGCGATACGGGTGGCGACTTCCGAGATGCGACCGAATCGGCCCACCGCGTTGTAGCGGGCGCTAATCTCCGGCCAGCCCAAGTGGAAGATGTAAAACTCGCCTTCACGGCCCGCGCGCTTGGCCTCGACATACATGCGCTTCAAGAGGTCCGCATCCCCTTTGGGGTCGATGACGATCACGACTTCGTGTTCGCCGGCAGCGCTCTTGCGGCGGATGTCCTGGGTCACGAACAACTCGGCCAGTCGCGTCTTGCCCACGCGCGTGGTGCCCAGCACCAGCGAGTGCCCGACACGCTCGCCGAGCGGTAGGCTGACGTCCACCTCGTCCGGTTCGATGCCGTGCAGGCGTGGCAGGCCGCCCACAGGCGGCAGCGGACGCACCGGGTTGAAAGGCACATCCCAGCCCGTGAGCGCGGACAGCCGGGATAGCGGGAACGGCGCGAACTCCAGCCGCTCCTCCAGTCGCCGTGCCAGCCGGTAGGCAGGCGTCGGCTCGACGTATCGGCGGAACTCCGGCCGGTACGTCTGCATCAGCCTATGGGTGTGTTTTTGTTCCCACAGGAACCCGCGCCCGATGAAAAGCCGCTGCTGGCTGACGGGCACGTCCTTGCTCGTCATCACGTAGCGCGACAGGCGGCGGATGTTGCGCCGGTAGCGCAGGATCACGCGGGCATCGCGGTAGCGGATCGCGCCATAGGCGCCGAACGCCAAGGCGCTGCCGACGCCCATGGCCGGGCTCAGCGCGAGCGACCATGGGGCCACCAGGGACAGAAACGCGGCGCCTGCACACGCTGCGACGGTGTATAGCTCCACCGCTGGGCGTAGCAGAACCTCGACCGGCTGTTTCCCCGACATGGCTTCATTGCTCGATGCCGGTGGCCGTGATCAGCGCCGGGTAGTGCCGCAGGCCCAGGCGATCGGCCAGGTCGTCTCCGGCTACGGGCGCAAGCGGCACGCCCGGCACCAGGGCACGCAGCCGTGCCAGGCCCTGCGCGGTCTCGACATTGACCACCAAGCCGACCGCGCCGCGTTCGCGCAAAGCAACGCTGCGGCGCTGCAACCAGGCCCGGGAGGCGTCGTCGTCGCCGATGACCACGAACGGCCGCAGGCCGGGCGCTTCGATCACGCGCCGCGCGACGGTGCCGGGCGTGAGCTTGGCGCTGCGCACCGGCAGCATCGCTGTCTCGTCCGCGGGTGTGGCGGGAACCTGTGGCGTCGGAATGGGGGGACGGGCCGGGACATCGGCGCGCGGCTGGAGGTTGAGGGCCTCGTAGTACGGCAGCGCCGACGTGCCACCGCGATCTTCGACCACGATCAGCGGATCGCCGGCACGCGATGCCAGCGGCAGTCCTGCCAGCAGCACAAGCAGGCCCCGCAGGGCCAGATGGGATTTCGTCATGGGGAAGTCTCCTGGCGCGCGGCGAGCACCGCCGCGTTTGGACGTGCGCCCTGCACACGCGCGAGATGGCGCGACACGCTGCGCCGGTAGCGGGGGGGGGGGTGGCCGCCCCCAGGACGGTGGTAGCGGCCGATCGCGAGCAGCCAGTCTTCGCCGGACGTGTGCTGCTCGTTCAGGATTTCAGCGGCGATGGCGAGGTTGCGATACGGGTCCAGCAGGTCACACGCGCTGGTGAAGCGGTGCTTGTGGTAGCCGAGGTTGATCTGGCCCAGGCCTGCATCGATGCGCGTGTGAGGCGTGGCGCGCATTGCCTGTTGCAAGCCCGAGCAGGCATCGGCGCGCGTGGCAAAGCGGCGCGACTGGCCGGCGACATTGAGGGACCACGGCCACGGGACGATGCGCCCGTTGCGTCGAACTCCGCTCTCCTGCAAGGCCACGGCGTAGAGCACGGTCGAGGGGATGCCCGCCCGCTGGGCGGCGAGCTGGTAGGCGGGTGGCGGAATCTCCTGGGCATGGGCGGCGCAGGCGCACAGGCCGGTAGCGAGCACCAGTGCGCGCAAGAGCTGCGAGACGGAGGTGGCCGCTACGGCTGGCGCTGCCATTGGCCGTTCACCTCGCGCACAGTCGCGGGCAAGTCACCGGGCAGGCCCAGCGACAGCCAGCGGCCACCGTCGTGGTTGAGGGTAATGCTGCCGCTGCGCACGCGTGCCGGGTCGATCTGCGCGCGCTTGGCCCAGTCGCGGATGCGTGCGTCGTCCTGGCGGCTGCCCACCATATACAGGTCGAACTCGGCACCCGAGGATTGCAGCCGCTGCACGAGCTGCCCACAGACCGCGCAGCCGTCCTTGACGAACACCGCCATGCGACCGCTGCCGCGCGCGGTGCCGGTGCCCGGCCCGTCGTCGGGCAGGTTCACGCGCTGCATGCCGGGGTTCAGGCGCTGCCAGGCTTCGTCGTAGGCACGTTGGTAGGCGAGCAGCTTCTCGACGCGGCGTGCCTCGACTTGCACCTGCAGCTCTGCATAGCGCCGCCGTTCTTCGTCGGTGCGTGCCTCGATGCCTAGGGCAGACAGCGGGTCCAGGTTGGGCGAGTAGATGCCCAGCGGCCCATCCATCAGCTCGCGGTAGCGCGCCCATTCCTGGGGTTGGAGGCCCCAGTTGCTTGCTACTCGGTCGTCCAGGACGCGGGCGGCCAGCGGGCGCTCCTGGCTCTGCGCATTGCGGGCGGGAGCTGTGGCTGGCTGCTGCGCCCACGCGGGCCACTGGACTGAAGCCAGCAGGAGTGCGGAAAGGATGATCGACGGCTTCATGTCGTGTGCTCCGATCAGGGAATCGCCACGCGACGGGTCTGGTCGCCGGCTTGGAACACCGCGGCGCTGCCATCGATTGCCTGCAAGCGCCATGGACCGACCGCATCACCGGGCAGCAGCACCTGTAGCTGGTCGGGCGTAGAGTTTCCACTGCTCGGCACGACGGACACGCTGAGCTGGCCGGCGCGCAGTTCGGCGCCGACGATGCGGAACGGCAGTGGCGGCGGTTCAGGCTTGGCGGCGGGCTTGCTCGATGTGCGCGGCTGGGTGGGTGTTGCTGCACGCGCGGCGGTCTGGCGCGTCTTGATCTGCTCGATCTCCGCGCGCAGCGCCTGAAGGTCGTCGGCGGCTGCGTAGCTGCTCAATGTTTTCTCAACCTGGGAAGCGCGTGCTTCCAGGATTTGGCGGGTTTCTTTGAGGTCCGCCGCCGTTGCGACAGGCGGACGCTGCTGGATGGTTCCGATGGTCTCAGCCAGGGCCACCGTCTGCGCTTCGAGGCGTTGCAAACGGGAGTCGAGCCGTTTCTCGTCGGCCTGGTCGCTCATCGCCTGGTAGCCGAGGGCCACGATGACGCTGAGACCGAGCAGCCAGAGCCAGAGCAGGCTTTGCATCACCACGGCGACAGCCGGGCGCCGCGAAGATTGGGGAGTGTTCATGGCTGGCCGCCTGGAATGGAGGGCATCAGTGGGAAGGTCTGCACCGCATCGGCGGCGGCCGGTTCGGGCATTGGTTCGATGGCCACGCTGTCGCCGGGCCGCTCGAAGCAAATCTGTCGTGCGCGGTCATCCGCGTGCAGTTCCCAGGCCGGACCAGCCAGGGTGAGCAGCGCGTCGCGCAAAGTCATGGGACCGAGATGCAGGTGCGCCGCCGGCAGCGGCAGTGCATACAACTCGATCACGGCATGTGCTGTTTGACACAGGCTGTAGCCGCTGCGTTTGAGCACATGCCGCAGCCCATCGCCGACCGTGACGCGGGCATCCGCCGGCATCGAAACATCGATGGTCTGCAACAGCAGGTCGCGCTGCGCCGCCGTGGGGGCCAGCTCGACCAACGTGTAGCGCCCGTAGCGCACAACGGGGATGTACTCGGGTGCTTCGGGTTCGGGCGCGGTCGAGACTTCCTCGAAGGCATCGGGTGCGTGCGGTGCAGTCGTTGTCGCGCAGCCGCCAGCCAGTACCAACCAAAGCAGGCCGAGAAATCCCGCCAGCAGGCGGCGTTCGGGATGGTGAAACCACGGTGGAGAGGGGCACATGGCGCGTCGTCCTGAAACATCGAGCCCTCACCATCGCCGCTCGGGTCACGAGCAGCAGCAAACAATGCGAACCAGGCAGCGCCCGATTTCCCGACAGCCTCACTCCAAAGAAAAAGGCCCCCGAAGGGGCCAGTGAAAGCGCAGATCGGACTCTGCCGAATCAATCCCGAGCCAGCTTCAAGCCGGGATCGACCTGTGCCAGTTGGGCATGCGCCCAGCAGCGCACGAGCTGGCCGTTCTCGCCGAGCGGCCGGTCCGCCACCGCCGCCGAGTACTCGTCGGTGTCGCTGGTGTCGTAGCAGACGACCTTGATCTCGCCGGTGTCGCAGCGGATGGAGTGGATCTGGCCGTCGGTCATATCGACCACGACGACCTGCGGGGCAAGGCCCAGTTCGCGGGCGGCCGACAGGATGGGGCCATATTCGGCAGCGTCGAAGCAGACGAACGGCCCTTCGTACCGGGCTTCTTCGGCCAGATCCTTGGCTTTGTAGTAGTGGGCACCCTGATCGTATTCCTCCTGGGTGGTTCTGACCTTGAAGACCGGCATGTCGGGGGTGCCGGAAACATCGACGCAGGCAACAGCGACTTGCATCTCGATCTCGCCGCCGTCTGCGGGTTCGATCGAAGGGGTGTTGGTGTTCATGGAAATCTCCTTGAAATGAAAATGCGTAGCCATGCCCGCGAAGAACACGGGCATGGCTACGAGGTAGGAACAACAGAAAGCCGGCGGCACTAGGCCGGCGATGGCGTGGGGGTCAGGCGGCGACCAATTGCCGGGCCAGTGCGACCTCGACGGAATCACCGTCCTGGTTGAGCACATCCAGCCCCGATTCGGGCACGTCGCCCGAGGTGGACTGCGAGACCATGATCTTCTTGGCCATCAGCTCTAGGCAGGTCATCTGCGAGGAACCGGCGTAGCCGAGGTAGATCACGCGCACGGACAGCTTCTGCCCGATGCGCCAGGAGCGGCGTGCCGCCTGCTGCAGCGAGTACACGTTGTAGCCCGACTGCATGAACACGATCGTCGGAAACTCCAACAGGTCCAGTCCCGTTTTAACCAGCTCGGGGTTGGTGATGAGCACATCGATGCCACGGTCCAGTTGCTCGGCGATCCAGTCCTCGCGACGGCTGGCATCCACGCTTGCGCGCAGCACCGCCACCCGAAAACCTTCTTGCTCTAGCAGCACCTTCAACCGGCTGGTCGTGTCGCGTGTGCCGGTATAGACCGTGTAGGCCAGGACCTTGCGCCCCTGCGCCTTCTCCTCTTTGCAGATGTCGATCAGCTCGCGCTCTTTCGGCGTCAACTCGAACTCGTTGAACTGAGCCGGGACGAACGCCAAGGTGTTGCGCGTGCGCGGATGCACCACGGTTTCCGACCGGAAGCAGCAATCTGGCCAGGCCAGCAGCACGTTGAGCACCACACCCAGCAAAGTCGTATCGCGTCGTGCAAGAGCCTGTTTCAGCTCCGCGGTCAGCCGACCCGCCAGATCGCGGTAGGCCGCGGCTTGCGCCGTGTCCATCGCGACTTCTCGGAACTCCTCGTCATACGGCGGCAGGACGTTGCCGCCGATGTCCTTGAGCTTGAGGAAGATCGTGAACGGCAGGATGCAGCGCAAGACGCCCTTGGGGCCGAAGCCCGGGGCCTTGACCGTGCGCACCGATACCTTGGTGCCCTTGGCCGTCTTGTGCGCCGTGCCGGTGCTCTCGGAGTAGATGTCCTTCAAGACCCCGTGATCGCGCATGAACGCCATCGCGGCCGAGGTCATGCTGCCGCTCGTGGTCGGGCGGTAGCCGTCTTCGATCATCCGCCCCGGAAGGGCTCGGAACAGCAGGTAGAACAGGTCGTCCCCGTAGCCGCCCATCAGCGTGCCAGTCAGCAGCAAGGTCTTGCGAGCCTTCGCTGCCAGCACACCCATGGCCTGGCCTTGGGCACTGCCGCCGTTCTTGTACTCGTGCGCCTCGTCGGCGATGAGCAGGTCGAACGTGCCTTGCGGCAGGTAGTCGGGTAGGGACAGGCCATTGCTGGCCCATCCCCCCCTAAGAACCGTACGTGAGAGTTTCCCCTCATACGGCTCAAGCCTTTCAAAGCCCGCTTTCGCGGACCGGCTTCACCACCTTGAGACCATTGACGTGAATCTGGTTATGACAGTTTGGATGCACCATGATGAGATTGGTGTTCCCATCCTTTCCGCCATCGACCCGCCGAATGATGTGGTGGACATGCCACCCCGTCTCCTGCGTGATCAACTCTTGGCAGATCGGACAACGACGATCCTGTGCCAACCAGAGGTTGATGAGCTTCTTCCTGCCCCGCAGTGAGTTCTGCATCTTGAGGCTTACACGCTCCTCAAAGTACGTCTCCCACGTCGGGTCGAATGGATTGGCTTCCAACTTGATTGGCCGGTGTCGCCGAATGGGCGTATCCGTTGCCTTCCGCAGTGACGACAGGATGGGGTTCCCATCAGGGAACCTTTCACCCGTCGCCGCCGCAAACACCCAGTTACGGGTGCCTACGGAGTGGAAGTAGCGCTGCTTGATCCAGACGCTGCTTTTCTGCGGATGCCGACGAACGGCCCACTGCCACAACACACGCCAAATCTCATGATCGACACGCGCGAACGTCGCTTTGGACACGACGTGCTGGTGATAATTCGCCCAGCCTTGGATCATTGGGTTGAGCATCCGAATCAGCCGAGGCTGATCCAGCGCCTTATTGCCTTTGACCGCCGAGCGCACTTTCTCCAAAAAGGTCGCCACGTTCGCTTTCGACGGCTTGATCAACAGCTTGCCGTTGTACTTGCGCACGTTTTGCCCGAGGAAATCGAAGCCCTCGTCGATGTGCGTGATCTTGGTCTTCTCGGGTGAGAGCGTGAGCCCCCGTTCCCGCATGAAGTCCTCGATGATCGGCATGACCTCCTGTTCCAGTAGCTCTTTCGAGCGTCCTGTCACGATGAAGTCGTCCGCATACCGCACATAGTTGACCATCAAACGGGTCTGTACACCGTTGGCGTACCGCTTTCTTCCGAACGCAGCATCCAGTTTGGCTTCCAGCCCGTCGAGGACGAGATTCGCCAGAGTTGGCGAGATGATGCCCCCTTGCGGGGTACCAGCTTCTGTTGGAAAAAGTTGCCGATCTTCCATGTATCCGGCCTTGAGCCACTTCCTCAGAATCTCGCGATCCGTCGGTACATGACCCATGAGCCAGTCATGGCTGATGTTGTCGAAGCAGCCCTTGATGTCGCCTTCGAGAACCCACTGCGGTGCCACCTTCTTGGACAGTGCCGTGAAGCACTGTTCGATGGCGTCCGCCGTGGACCTCTCCGGTCGGAACCCAAACGAGCGTCCGTCCGCTGTGGTCTCGGCCACGGGTTCAAGAGCCAGCAGGTATAGCGCCTGCATCGCCCTGTCTCTCATGGTCGGGATACCCAGCGGCCGCATCTTCCCATTGGCTTTAGGAATATAGACACGCTTCAGCGGTTGGGGACGATACCCGCGCCGCTTGATTGACAACATGGCTTGAGACTTGGCTTCCGGGGTGGACCATGTGATGCCATCCACGCCCGGCGTCTTCTTACCTTGGTTCTCGGTGACTCGTCTGACGGCCAATGCTTTGCCGCTGAACGAGTGGGTCAGAATCCACTGCAGGGCTTTCACCTTGCCGTGTTTTCCTTCCCGAGTCGCCTTTACGATACGCGCCTGGAGCCTTCGCACTTCACGGTGACACGCAGCCCAGTCGATGCTGTGCCATGTGACCGATTCGTGTGAGGGCGCACCCGCGCAAGCAATTTCTTGCGTAGTCATCTGCAATTCCCTCTTGTAGAAGGTTGGACAAGTTTTCTCGTAGAGAAAGACCAAGTGGAAGTCTGCCCGCTTTCGCGTGGGATGATGTCGCCTTACGGCTCAACCCCTATCCGTCCCATTACAGGACGGCATTCGCTTTCTCCACATTCCTTTACCCGCACCACCAACAGCATTCCTTACGGTCTGCCTGCCCCGAAGGGCAGCGATACGGGCTTACCGTGTTTCGCTTGAGTAACGAGATGGGTTAGACCCTGCCTTTCCACCGGCGGTCATGATGTCCGTGTGCCCCCAAAACGGATAAAGAGCAACCGACCGCATACCTTTTGGTTCAAGCCTGTCAGCATCTTTGGCTTGTCATTCATAACGGTGTTTAACAGCAGTTCACTTGCGTTGGTCATACCACCCAGCCTAGCGCCGTACCCGCATTGATGCTCGCAGGTAACGCCTTGCCTCACGGCAGCGGCGCGGCCCGAAGGCCCAGCTACATTGTCCCGGCAGCTTCACACAAGACCGTTACCAGTCCTGCATGTGCCGGTAGGCTACTGATGACGGAACATCAGGTTCCTCGTCGGGGTTGCCCCCGTTGGAACAATTACTCAGGCGACTTCACGTCGCACGCGTTTGATGAACTCGGACGGCTGGTAGCCGCCTTCGCCAAAGCCGAACTCCATGTTGGCCATCGCACGTTCCATGCGGGTGGCCTGACGGTCGGAAAACACCAGCTCGCCGTTGCCGTCCATGAGATTGATGAACTCATGGATGTTGTCGCCGAGCATCGAGGCCAGGAAGCCGTCTCCGAACTTCTGCATCAGCTTCTGCGCGGTGACTGCCCCGATGGTCGGGATGCGCTTCAAGGCTTTCAGCACGGCCGAGGACTGGTCGTTGCCGGACAGGCTGCGTGGGCGGATCAGCGTCCACAGGGGCGCTGCGCAATGGCTGCACTTCCTGCGGTACTCCTCGGCTTCAAGCGCGACCGGGTTGACCGGCTCGCCGTCGAGGTCGGTGATGACCGTGCCGCAGTCCGGGCAGGCCGCCACGTCGCCGTGGCGGGTGCGCCGCTGGGTGAAGACAGGCTTCCAGTGGAACCCCATTCGCATCCTGACGCGCCCCAGGACAAAGAACTCCTGGCCGGTCGGCTGCACACCCAACTGCTCGCGCAGCTTGATGAGCTTGACCAAGGTATCGGGGCCGTTGAGCACCCAGACCTTCGCGCCCGCTACTGTCTCCTGGATCTCGCGCCGCCACTTGTAAACAAGGTGCGGGGGCGAGAGAACCAAGGTCCGGCGGTAGCCTTCGGCGTTGAGCACAGCGGCCGTGGCGATGCCGACGGTCGTCTTGCCGCAGCCCATCTCGCCATTGACGATCGCGGCGCGCTCGCCACGGTCAATCAGCAGCTCCGCGGCGGCGTGGACGACTTCGGCCTGGGCCTGGAATAGCTTGCGCTTGAGGCTGGCGACGATGAGCTGGCGATGTGCTTGCGGTTGGCCGGTATAGACCGGCGGGTTGGCGCTGTTGAGGGCGTCGAGCAGTTCGTCGCCGAACTCGCCGACGAAATCCTGAAGGCTCAGGGTCAGAGGGGAGGATTCCGCGTCGAGCAGTTCGCCCTGTACGGGCGCGGCTTCAGCGGCATTGGTTTCGAGATCGAGGGACATGGTGATGCTCCAAAGAAAAAGGGGCATGCACCACCCCCAGCGGGGCAGTGGCATGCCCCGTGGTGGGAAGTAAATCGACGCGTGGCCGACGGTGGTTGAAGGTGCTGGCCTGGGTGGCCAGCGGCTGAACCGTGCTCAGTCCTCGGACGGCAGAACGATGACGGTGGCGTGGCGCTCCGCGTCGGTAACGATGCGAATGGCCAGCCCCGGATGGATCACGTAGTGCGATGCCAGCGATGCGCCTGATTGAAGCGCGGTGCTGTTGGCCTGCCATTGCTGGACGTTGACGTCGCCCCAGTCGCCACGGGTGTGGCGCCTGAAGTACGGGATCGGGTCGAGGCGACCCGAGCGGACCAGGCGGTCAATGCCTTTGCTGAAGATAAGCGCCCCGATGGGGAACGCCAGGCTCTGACAGTAGGTTTCGATGCGATGTGATGCCATGGGCTCCTCCTTGATGAGTCATTGAGCCACGACACCCCTGCCGGAGTGAAGTGGCTCCGTCAGGAAAATGAGGATGACGATGTGGGGACGTCAGATCAGGTCCCGCTCTTCGGGAAGCTGGATCACCGTGGTCTCGTGGTCCTCGCTGGTCTTGACGATTAGCGCCAGGTCCGGCGTGATCCTGAACTGCGAGATCATCAGGTTGTCCTGTTGGATCGCCACGTCGTTGGCTTGGCGTGTGGCCTCATCGATCTCGCCCCAGTCCCCGCGCACATGGCGCTGGACATAGGCTAAGGGGTCGATCAGGCCTCTTCGGGCCAGCCAATGCACCTTCTCGCTCAACTTCAACGTACTCGGTGCGAACAACGGTTGCTTGTGCGGCGCTGGCCGCTTGAACGGATTGGGGAACATGGTGTTTCTCCTTCGATGTGGTACAGCAGGACGGCAGCGCGTCCGGTGGATCAGCGGATGGTTAACACCTCGCCCCGTGTCGCGGAGCCAGGCGTCATGTCCCACGCGCGGATGACGGGCACAAACTTGTCGGTGAGGATGCGGGTCTCGGCGATGGAGCCGTCTTCGCGTTCGGTGAATTCCCGCTGGAGCGTCTTGTCCTTGTGGGTGTCACCTTTGACGACGAGCACGCGCCCCGTCTGGGAGCGCACAACGCCGGAGATCGCGCCCGCGGCCAAGGCCAGGGCGAGATGCCAGTGGGACAAGGCTCGCGCCGGTGGACGCAGCGACTGCTGCGCGGCCCCCAAGTGCGTGTCCAGCGACGGCCAGAGGCCTTGCAGCCTGCCAACCTCGTCGGCGAACTGTTCGGGCTCCATCGTCACGCGGAAGAAATGCTCCGGCTCGGCCGGACTGGCGGGGATGATGTATGGCAAGAACGGCCACTCGCTCGGAAGTTCCTCGGCTTCGACTTCGCCAAGCCCAACCTGCAGCAGCAGGCTGCGCACGGCCTTGACGCCATCGGGGGCCTGCTCGCGCTGGCGCACCCTTCGGCCGAAGATCACCACTTGCTTGAACTGCGTCTCCACCGCTCGGTAGATCCGCAGATCGGTGTAGTGACGTGTCAGCCAGCCGACCAGCTCCGCGTCGAGCACGTAGCCGGGAACGATGAAGACCAGCACGCCGCCGTACTGCAACAGCGACAGCGAACGCTGATAGAACAGCTTTTCGAGGCGGGCACGGCCCTGGCCCTGGTATCCGATGTTGCCGTTGACGTCCTTGGACAGGTCGCCATACGGCGGGTTGAGCCAGAGCAACCCGAAGGACTGTTTGGAGACCATCGTGTCCATCAGGTCCGCGTGCAGGCAGTGATCGACCAGACCTCGGGCATGGCGTGCCCGCTCCGCGTCGAACTCGACGGCGAACGCCTTGGCCTGCTCGCGCCCGAGGGCATGGGCGGCTTCGGCGATCGCCACGCCTTCGCCGGCGCAGGGATCGAGGATGCACATCGGCCCGTCGCTGGGCATCAGTGCGTTGAGGGCTCTTTCGAGCGTGGGTTCGTCGGTCGGGTAGTACCCGTTCTTGGCGAAATTGCGGGCGAGCCGCGGGAACATGAGGGCCATGGAAGTCTCCTGGTTGGCGGGGATGAAACACGGAAGCACGCCAAGGCGTGCCTCCGTGGGTGGGTCAGGCCGCTACCACTTCCGGCGTCCAGATCTTGGCCGGGTATGGATAGGCGGTGAGCACGTCACTGCGGATCAGGGAACCCAGCGCCAAGGTCAGCGCCGGCACGTCGATGGCGAGCCGATGGCCTTCCAGCGGCCCGAGGGCGAACGGAAGGCGGGCCAGCATCTCGCGGCTTTGCAGCAGTTCCAGCACGGTCTCGCGCCAGTGGTCGAGCAGCGGCAACGGGCAGGTGTCCCGCACCAGCATCCACAGGCGGTCAAGCCGGTGGGCACTGTCGCGTGGCAGCAATGCCAATGCGCTGGCGTTGGCCTTGTCGGGCTTGACGCAGCGCCGGTCGAACAGCCACACGTTGGACAGCGAACCGAACAGCGTTCGCCGGTAAGCGCGGGTCATGCGCTTTTCCAGGCGATCGACGTTGCCGACGAACACCGGGACGCTGCCGCCCTGATCGGTGATGATGTGGAACTGGTCCAGTCCCTGCTCGTCGCGCCCGAGGGTCAGGCGAGCAAGGAACTGCTGGACGGCGGTGTCGCGCGCCCAGATGGACAGGAAGATCAGGTTGCCCTGGTCATCGCCGACACAGGCGTCGGCCATCACGTCCGGGCATTCGTCGATGCGGTACAGCGTGGAAGAAGTGTTTGCGGGCATGGTGGTGTCCTCGGATGAACGGGAACAGCACCGCCCCCTGGGGCAAGTACTGCCCCAGTGGGAAGAAAATCGCTCAGTCCGGCTCGAACTGCCGGGTGTGCGGGTTGAAGTGAAGCGCCTCGTCCACCGCCGTGATCGGCGTGAAGCCGTCCAGGTAGATGTTGTTGAGGTACTGGTCGCGGTAGGTCAGTGCCTGCCGTGCCTGTTCCTCGGTGAGGCCGTTGCTGATGAAGTACTCCAGCATCTCCTCGTCGGAGGACACTTCGTCGTTGGACAAACTTCCTTCAACGAGTGCCAGCAGCGAGGGTGAGAGCGCAGCCAGGATCGGGTCCATGTTGGTTCCTCCTGGCTCAGGCCATCAGCGTCGCGGCGGGAGCCGTGACAGCCGTGGGTGTGCGTCGCCGTGCGTGGTAGGCGCGAACGCCTGCACGCCAGTCGGCGGACTGCTCCGGTGCGAGGTCCAGATAGGACAGCGGGCACGAGTAGTAGTACGGGTGCATGGACTCTTCCAGCGGCTTGTAGCCCCACTGGTTGCCGCTGCGTTCCAGCAGATCGCAGCGGATGTAGCGCAGGGACTGGCCCGGCGCGAGATCACGATGCACACCCTCGACCTTGGCGGTCATTTCGACCACGGACCACAGCACGTTGCCGCGCAGTGCGTGAGCGATGACCTTCGCGCTGACGCGCTCGGTCTGCTGCGGTGCGATCAATTCCGCGATCAGCTCAGACCGCGATTGGGGAGAGAAATACCAGCCCATGAGAGGCCTCCTGGAAAAAGTAGAGTCGGAGGCCTCCCGCAGGGGGAGAACCCCGACGGGTGGTGAAAAGCCGATCAAGCGGCGATGACGTGTGCCGGACCTCAGTAGTCCGAATCGCAACCGGCCGGGCAATAACCCAGTTCGATTCCGTGCGAGCAATAGCCGTGTTCAGCGTTCCAGTCCTGGGCTTCCTGCCTTTCGGCCGGTGTCGCGTAGTCCCATTCCTGTGCGATCTGCAGCGCTTGTGCGCGTTGGTCTTCGGGCAATCGAGCAACTTGCTCGTCGATCGCGGAACTGAAGCGTTCGACGTAGTAGTCGTGAGACAGTCCGCACCCCTTGGTGGCTTGTGCGGCTTCCGTCTCGCAGAGAGCCCGCCAAGCGGGTTCATCCAGAGCGGAGCGAGGGGAATCGCAAGCGATGGTGGACATGATGGAGACCTCCAAAAAGGAGCCGAGGCCTCCCCCGCATGGGGAAGGAACCCCGGCGGGTGGATGAAGGACACCGCGGATGCGGCGCCCATGGTTACGCAGGTTGCAGTTCGGCCCGGCGGCTCCACTCCTGCGTCTTGAAGTCCAGCGCGTAGCCCAGTTCGTCCAGGCGGGCGATCTGCGCGCGCAGGGCGCGGCGGTCGATGGTCGAATCCAGCTTCACGGACTCGCCCAGCGGCCACAACAGGCCGAACAGTGCGGCGTCGCCATCCTCGGTGCTGCCGGGGGCAGCAGCCGTAGCAGGCGGCGGCGCGTCCACGCCGAAGGGCGTCGTATCGATCAGCGGGTCCGCGGAGGCCTGCACGGGTGCAGATTTGGCGGACCTGGATGCCTTGGAGGCCTTGACCGGCGTTGCCGCAGGCGGCGGCCCTTGCTCTTCATCGAGCGGATCGACTTCCTGTGGGGCGAAGCTATGTGCTTCGGCCTTGCTCAGCTTGTCGATGCCGAAAAGTGTCATGCCGTCCAGGTTGGCGCGCATCTCGAAACGCATGCTGCCGTCGCTGATCGGATAGCCTTTGAGGAAGATGTAGCGGAGGACGAATTCCCCTTGGTACTTGCCCTCGGGGTACTGCTCCAGTTCGGCATCTTTTATCGTGAACTTGCCGAGTTGGCATTCGAGCTTGCCAACGTTGAACTTTCCGTTGCGGCCGTGAATGGTGCGCAGCGCGAGCTGGCCCGGGACGATAATGGGCGTGGCCGATTTCTCGGGTGCCGATGTGACTGCCATGATGCTTCTCCTTGAGAAATAGGAAAAAGGCAAGGCCCCGTGAGGGGCCATGCCGGATCAGAACGAAGCAGCCAATGCCGGCTCCTGCTCCTCGACTTCACCTGCGGGCTCGCGCTCGGCGGACTCGGCAGGCTGCTCGGCAGCGGTGTCGGCAGCGTCCTCGGCTTCGGGCGCGGATGCGTCCTGGGCCTGCGGTGCCTCGGCTTGCGCCTGGCTCGTGGGATAGACCTGGGTGCCATCGATCTTGATCAGACCGATGTGGACCAGCGTCGATTCCAGACTCGCGGCCGGTTCCCCGGCGTGCTCGCCCTTGGTGCGGATGTACGGATCGATCTTCATGTCGTTCAGACGGAAGGCGACCAGCACTTTGCGATCCGCTTCGATGGCCTGCACGCACCGGCGAACCAGGTGCTCGGCTTCAGGGGTGGCGACGATCGTGTCGAAATACCGATACTCCGGTTCATCGACAGGGCCGGTCAGCGCTGCGATGCAGCACGACAGGAAGGGATCACCGTCTTTGGGAGTGACGTCCTTCGGGCGGCTGAGGTAGCCGATGCCGCGGGTGATCAGCTCGTGCTGCTTGATCGAGGCCAGTTCGGCCCGGTCAATCAGTTCGGTCTTGAGCAGCCGGGCCTTGAGAGACCCGCCTACTTCGCCCTTGCGTTCACCCTTGTCGCGGATGAAGGGATCGGCGCGCAGATCGCCAGTACGGAAGCGCACCAGTGGGCGCTGCTTGGGATCGTCAACGCCGATGTAGCGCTGGACGAGCTTCTTGGCCTCGGCACCCGAGACTTTGACGTCGAAGTAGCGGTAGCTGGGGTCCCTGGCAGGGCCGACCAGCGCGGCGATGGTGCATGCCAGGAAAGGCTGCGCTCGGCGGCCGCCCCTGACGGGCACTTCACGGACACGCTGGATGTAGCCGATGCCCGAAGTGTGGAGGTCGAAATACGATTTCTCGTTTGAAGTGGTGTTCATGGTGAATCTCCATAGGGATGAAGCGGAGACACACCAGCCCACGCATGCGGGGAGAGGTGCGTAACCCCGCGGTGGGTTGATAAGGCGAAAGCATCCGCCACCAGAGACTGGTGGCCGCTCGCGAATGGATGCGGTGCGAGCTGGCTCGGTCACGCAGTCGAAACTGCGCCGCAACCTCGAAGACCGATGGTTGCCTGGCATGTCGCTGACGACGTCAGCAGGCATGGGGGCAGCATCGCCGGGCCTCGCGCGTGCGACAGCAATCAATCGGCATCCGGGCGCTTCCCATTTTTTCCAGGCTGCCCAGTTCCGCCCAAAAAGAAGCCCCCAAAATGGGGGCTTCAAAGGGTATGCGGACATTTTTGACTACGCCGATTCCACCGCCGCCAGTGACAGATGCGTAGCGGTGGCGGACAGCTCCAGATCATCTGAGCTTTGCAGAATGCGAGTGAAAACGCTGTCTTTCGGGTCGAAGAACTCGCCGAAGTCGTCGCCTCCAAGTTCGGCGCGTGCCAGTTCCCACCAGTCATCGAACGGGTCGATATCCGGGTTGCAGCCGACGGCATAGGCCAGCAGCTTCACGCGGCCATCGGGGCGGCGCTCTCCGCGCTCGGCGAGGAAGTACACGCCCTGGTCCTTGGCCAGGGCGACGCGGCATTGGTTGGCGATGGCCTCGGCAAGCACGGGGCGCAGGTCGGAGCCTCTGAATCGCAGTGACATGGTTGAAATCTCCTGTATGGATTAAGAAAAAGCCCTCCACCCAAACGGATGGAAGGCTTGTGGGGCAGTCGCCGGTAGGCTATGGACTGGTCAGTCGTGCCGCTGGGCTTCCTGTCTGGCATGTCAGGCTGGAACCGCCTGACGTCGCCGAGGAGCTTTGGCGTCGATCACGCTGACGTCGATCAGGCGCCAGCGCCCGTCGTCGATGAGCCGCTCCAGCACGTCACCGAGCATGTCGAAATACACCTCGTCGTGCCGATCGATCAATTCACCGTCGCGATGCAGCTCCACCACGTAGGTGTCGCCGCCACGGTCGTAGAGGATCGTCACCTGACCCTCGAACTTGGTGGTTGAAACCGTGAAGCTGATCGCCGGCGGGGTCTCGATGATCTTGGAGGGCTTGGGATCGACCCAGACGAAGTCGCGGGCACCTGCATCGACCAGCATGTGGGTGATGCACCGGAACCCGTCGGGCGCGGGCATCTCCTCCAACTGCTCGATGAGTTGGCCCAGTTCCATGCACTGCGGCTCGGGAATGGGCAGCTTGGCGGGCGCTTTGCCGAGGATATGCCTCGTGATGGTGTAAGGCGTGCCATCCGAAGTCTTCTCGGTAACGACTTCCGGGGTGTCCGCGCGCAGGCCGTCGAAACGTCGCCGGGCGTAGGGTTGGACATGAACCTTGGCGCCCTCGCTCGGGACGGTGGTCACCAGGTTGGGGTCGAGCACCGCGAACTCGCTGGGCTTGAGCTTGACGACGATGGCATCGTCATTCGCCGCGACCACCTTGCCGTCGAAGGGTTGGGGATCGATGGCGAAGCCCAGCGTCGAGGATTGCGGCTGATCATCGAACACGCGGTACTTGAACGACCGCACGTTGCGGGGCACATGGCCTGCGACAAGCGAAGGCATCAGGGTCTTGATGAGAGAGCGATCCATGGGAATCTCCTTGAGAAAGAACAAGGGATTCCCCGCCCACAAGGGAGAGGTCCCTTGTGGGTGGATGGACGCGGTACGTCCGTAGGAAGAATCGACCAGCACGGTGTCCCGCACTTGCAGCCTTGAAGGCCTCGGCTGCCAGGGCATGTGTCGGCAACGCCGACGAACATGGAGCAAGGATGGCTCTGAAATGGGCGGCCTGCCCGCAAGAAATCGCACAGCGTCGCACCCGCTTTCCAGCGCTTCGGACAAGAAAAAGCCCCTCGAAAGGGGCTTGGTTGGGTCAGGCTTCGTACACGAAGTAGTGTTCTCGCTGACGTGGGAAGAAGACATGTTTCCATGTATCGCCGCTGGTGTTGCCACCGTCGAAGACGACCATTTCGTAGTCGTCAATGTCGGTGTCCACCAGTTCGACGCTGGCGACATGGCGCATGTGCAGCGTGCCGCTCATGCGCTCGAATACCAGGATCTGGCCGATGGCGTCGTCCTGGCCCATGGCATTGACGCAGGAACCGAGCTGGTACTCGAAGTCGGACGTGCTAGGGATGAGGTTGGGGAACATGAGGTTGCTCCTATGAAAATGAACCAGCCCGGCTCCGGGAGGGAGACGGGCTGGTATGGGGAGAACAAAGAGGAAGGATGTTGTGTCGCGTGGCTGCTAGGACTCGGCCAACGGCAGGCCCAACAGCACGGGTGCGTCGGCGTCGAGAATCAGGATGCGCACATCGGCCTGGCCGGCCAGTTCAATGACGTTCGCCAGGTCATCCGGCATGCCCTTGCTTCGGTGCTCCTGGCGAAGCTGCTCCGCACTGATCCCCTCGACGCGCTCCAGGTTCTTGTCCGTCCAGGGGGTGGAGATCAGCTTGATGCCGATCGCCGGGCTGTAAGGAACCCGGAACGCGATGAACAGGAATGCCTCCGGCGTGGCGAGGTCTGCCAGGTTGGCGAGGTATTGGCCGGTTTCCTCGCTTATGTGTGCACTGCTGATTTCCCAGCACCGGCTGTAGTAGCCGGTCTCGAAACTCAGGCGCTGCACGACTTCCCGTGCCGCTTCAGCCGAATAGGTATCGCCGACGTGGATGGGGCGGCCGTCGAAGTCGTCGCCATGGATGGCATAGACCACGGCGCCGATTACGCCTTCACCGCTGACACCTTCTCCGGCATCGCATTCGGCCAGTACCTCGGCATTCACGGGTTGGGGACCATTTTTGACCACGGCGAAATCGCTGGTGATGATGCACGAGGATGAAATCAGTTCCTCGTCGGAAAAGTGCTTTTGGCTCGCGTGGACGATTCGCCAAACATGCGGGCTTCCGTCCTCGTAGCTGATGCACAGCGTGCGGACGATTTTCAGATTCCAGTAGCCGCGGAGAAATGGATTGGGTTTCAGGGACATGGCAACTCTCCAGATTTGAATAATGGAGCCAATCCCCGCCACCGGGAATTGGACCCGGTGGGTTGAAAGTGGAAAATGCGTCAGTCGGCGCTGATCGTTGGCGTCTGGGCCAGCCGTTCGGCGATGCGATGGCGCACATTCAGGCGGAAATGCTCGTCGGTGATGCCGGCAAGCAGGTTGGCGGCCTCCAGCGCGATCAACGCCGAGGCCTCTTCGATGTCGGTGGCCACGATGGTCTTGCGCAGTTGGTCGCCGAGTTGGAGTGCCTGCGAGGACGTTCTGAAGACCTGGGCCTCGCGGCTCAGGTAGCAGCCGTTGCCGCCGAACTCGAACAGCCTCGGTTTGCTGCAATGCCAGCAACCCTCGAACTGGATGGCGGTCAGGTGATGACCGTCATCGAGGCAGGAGGCGATCAGAAACAAGGCTTCCAGGTCGGCGCTGTCCTCGAACTGGTGGTGCTCGATGAGGTTCTCCAGCTCCCAGTCCTGGTCAGCACCGAAGTGCGCGGCCAGCCGTTCAAGCAGAGGTGGAATCGACAGTTCTTCGTCGTCGGGCATGGGGATGCCGAGTTGTGTGGCCAGGTCTTCCAGGCCATCCAGCACATCCGTCCAGCGCGGGTCATTGGTCTCGGCGATCTGGGCGATGTAAGCCTGCCCATTGCCGGGATGGTTTTCATCCAGCGCAAAGGCGCCGAACAGCGCCTTGATGACGGGAGTAACGCGGTCGAGCACGAGAACGCCCGTGCCTTCGTAGTAGTTGTTTGCCATGGTGGCTCCTTTCGGGGAAGTGAGCGGAGCCAGCCCATGCGGACGATGGCATCCGCGGGAATAGCCCAAGGCCGTTGGCGCCGGGCGATGGGTAAGAAAAATTGAGGGACATGGCCTCATGGGCGCATGTCCCTCACGTGGGATCGAGAGGACAGTGGCGTGCCGGAGACCGGCTCACCAGCCGCTGTAGTTCACCAGCAGGTCGGCGATGACCTTGCGGCGTTCCAGGTCGAGACCGTCGAAGTCCGACAGCCCGTCGAAGTGGCAGCGCTTGAGCATGGCACCGCCCTCGCGCGCGTTGTAGAAGCTGACCATGGCGGACAGGAACATGCGTTCGCCGCTGCTCAGGACGCCGAGGGCATCGTTGAGCCGCAGCATGTCGGGACGCAAATCCCACTTGGTGTTGGCCTGGTTCAGGCCTTCGCGGGTGCCGTCGCCGAACCATTGCGGGCCGGCGATCTCGACACCACGCTTCCAGGCCTCGAAGAAGGCTTGGGGCGCGGCAGCGAAATGCTGCTCTTCCCGCATGATCTGATCGACGACTTCCTGTGGCAGAAGCTGGTTCATGACGTGATTCCTCCAGTTGGATCAGGGCGTGGCGAGCTGGGTCCAGCCGCCTCTTTCGAGCGCACGTTGAGCCGCGGCGTAGCTGCGGAAGTACTCGCGGGATTCCCGCGAAACGGGACCTTCGGTATCGCGCGTGCCGATGTAGTGACCGGCGGCGCTTTGCAGGACTTCGAGCGGCAGGAACTTGCCGCAGTAGGTCGAGGCCAGTTGGCCGAAAGAGGCTTGCTGGGACATGGACGGACTCCTTTGAAAAGCGGGGCCTTGTCCCTCACGGGATGGCAGCTCCCGCACGCGGTTGATAAAAGGCATCGACGTCACGAGGACGCGCGTCCGCAGACTTGATGCGATGCGGACTGGTGGGCAACGCGGGAGGGACCCGCGGCAGCCTGGAACCCTGGCTGCTGGCATGTGCTGACGAATCAGCGAACATGCGGGCAGCTTCGTGCGAGGGCCGCTCGGCGTCAGTGGGAAAACGGCATCCGACCCAGCCCCGATTGATGGGCGCAGAAAAGAAAAGCCCCGCATCGAGTGCGGGGCTGTCAGGAGGGTGCGGTGGCGCTGGGTCAATCGGGCTTGTCGCCCAGGACATGCTGCTTCCACAGGTCGAATGCCTGCTCGGGCGGAAGCTCGGCGAGGATGACGATGGGCTGGGCCTGCCGGGCGCGCAGCGAAGCGAAGTACGCCTTGCGGTCGGCGATGGCCTTGAGCTTGATGCCCTTGATGAACAGCAGTTTGCCGTCCTTGATGAACAGCACCTTGTTGCCGATGTCGCGGTTGAAAGCGGCTCGCACCTTGCGTTCCGCGTGCATGGCATCGGCCAGCTCATCGACCAGGAAGTCGAGCGTCATGTCGATGTAATGGGGGTCTTCACCCTCCTGGCCGAGATCGAGCGGCGCAGGCGGCAGTTCCTTGGCGAAGGCTTCGGCCTGAGCCAGCAGCGTCGTCTTGTTATTGAGCGCGCGGAGGAATGTCGAGCCGCCATGCCCGTCGTTGCGGGCCTCGGCGATGGGAGTGCCGTCGAACACGACGGTCGCGGTGAAGCACAGCGTTTCCTCGCTGGCGAAGTCGGCGACCTTGAGGTTCTTCAGCATGATGCGGTCTTGCTTGGTGATGGTGTCCATGGAAAGTCCTGAAATCGACCGGGTGGCGACATGCCCCTGACGGGACGTGGCGACCATCCCGTGGGTTAGAGAAAGGAGGCATCGATGCCCCGGTGGGCAGCGTTCGCCGGTGAGATGCCGAAGCGAACTGGCGGGTGGCGTGGGCGGAACCCACGGCAGCCTTGACACCCTGGCTGCGGGCTGCTGCCGATACATCGGCAATGCAGGGACGAGAATGGCGCGGCGCGCAGGCTGCGTCGTCGATCAATCCGAAGCGGTCGAGCCCGTCTTGTGCAGGCACTGCACCAGCCGGTTGCCCAGCCAAGCCATGCATGGGACGGCCATGGAGTTGCCGATCGCCTTGTAGCGCGGAGCGTCAGCGGCAGGCTTCCCGCGATACGGGATCAGCGTGTAGTCGTCGGGCATGCCCTGCAGCCGCTCGCACTCCATCGGCATCAGCCGCCGCACCCGCCATTGCGACCAGTCGCCGGGGCCGGGGTCGTTCCAGTCGTAGCGGAAATGGGCCTCGAAGTCGGGGGCCAGCACATGGGGCTTGTCAGCACCGCCGCCGCTGGTACGCAGCGCGGCCGCTACGCTGCCGCCCAGCTCGGCGGCAAGACCCTGCGGCCGTCCCCGGAGGGCAACGCAGGTCACCATGGGCACGCCGTAGCCCGGCTTGCCGTTGGACAGGACGGTGCAAGCTACCTGTCCATGGCCTGACTCGAAGCGCACTTCGCCGCGGTTGTTCTGCGCGAAGGCGATGGCGGGTACGACGCCGGCGTTTGCATGACTGTTGCGATGCCCGCCGGCACGCAGCGTTGGCGTCAGGTCGATCGTGGCATCCGCGCCGCTGCCCTGGGCGGTGAAGGCGATGATCGGCACGCCCTTGCCGGTGCCGTCCTCGCTGCTGCCCTTGCCGTTGTTGGCGGTGTCGAGGGTATGGGCGATGCTGCCGGCGACGGACTGCACCATGAACGTCTCGGTGCGGATGTCGTGCTTGGGACCCGCGGCCATCAGGCATGCCGCAACATCGACGGGGCCGGTGCCGCCGCTGAATCCGAACATCGTGGTGACCTTGCCGTAGGGCTGCGTCAGCCCGGCGAATCCTGCGTATCCGCCTGCTGCTGCAGCACCCGGTTCAGTAGCGCGGGCAGCTTCTTGCCACGGCGCGCGGCCCGCAGAAGAATCCCCGAGCAGGCCTGCGCGCTCAAAAAGTACTTCGGTGGGATCGAGACCATCTCCACCACTTGCCACAAGAAACACGCGCTTGCGGCGTTGGGCGACACCGAAATATTGAGCGTCGAGCACGCGCCAGGCGATGCGGCGGCGGGGTCCAGACACACAACCAGCGTGCGCCCATTTTTCCCCTGGCGGCTGGAGCGCACGGCCTTCGCCGGCCAGTGCGCCCAGGAAATGTCCGAAGGCATTGCTGCGGTCGTTGAGGACGCCGGGGACGTTTTCCCAGACGAGCGTTGCCGGCGGGCGGCGGTCTTGGTGGCGGGTTTGGTCGATGGCATTTGCAAGCTCCACATAGGCAAGGGTCAAGGCGCCGCGCGGGTCATCCAGTCCCTGGCGGGCGCCGGCAACGCTGAACGACTGGCATGGCGTGCCGCCGACCAGGATGTCGGGCGCCGGCACGGTGCCGGCGCGCACCTGACGGGCGATCGCGGTCATGTCGCCCAGGTTGGGCACGTGGGGGTAACGGTGAGCGAGCACGGCGCTCGGGAACGGGTCGATCTCGGCGAACCACGCGGCTTCAAGGCCGAGGGGTTGCCAGGCGAGGCTCGCGGCCTCGATGCCGCTGCACACGCTGCCATACAGCAGTGGCGCGGCCTGGGGCGCACCGCGAAGGGTGCAAGGTTGCGGGTTCATGTCGGGTCTCCTGTTCGTGTGGCCCGGGGCGGGCCGGGACGTTGATAGGCAGGAGAAAGGCGCCGAAGGCCTTGCGGCCTTCGGCTCGGGAGGAAAGAACCACCCGTGGGCTGGTGCAGGCCCGGTCGTCGCTAGAACCGTCTGCTCATCAGCAATCACACCCGGCGCATGTCGTGGTTCGCGCCGGCATCGTCTGGCGCACATCCGCGCACAAAGGGAGCCCGTTTTTGCGCCGGCGGGCACCGGCACCGAATACCGCTGACCACGAAGGGTCTCCGGGTGGCTCGCGCAGCCTGGCAAGCCATCGGGGGACCCTTCGCAGAGGCGGGAGAAATGCAGATCAGCAGAACGCGGGAGGCGGTTCGCGGAGAAGCTACCTTCAGGTCCCGCGGCCGGGGATGACCAAGCGGGACGCGCACACGGACAAGAAGGCGTTGCGCGCTGGGCGTCCCGCAGGGCATGCGGGACACAGGCCGCGCCGCCGATGGCGGGCACGGCTCACGGGGAACGGGGTCGGTCAGGAGCCTTTGCGGCCGCCACTGCGCGGACGCGAGGCACTACGCTTGGACGTGCCGGATTCGACCGGCAGAGTGCCTTTGCAGTCGGGGTAGCGGCTGCACGACCAGAACGGGCCGCTCTTGCCGGTGCGCTGGCGCGTGGGCGCGCCGCACTGCGGGCAAGCCGGCCCTTGGGGAACCTTGATGGACAGGGACGTGTTGCCGTACTGCGCGATCAACTGTGAGATCCATGCAGCCTGCTTGCTGATGAATACGTCCAGCGTGAGCTGCCCAGCTTCGATCATGTCCAGCGCCTGTTCCCAGACGGCGGTTGTCCCTGGGTCGGCAATCGCTGTGGGTACCGCGTCGATCAGGGTGAAGGCCGCATCCGAGGCACGGATGGCGCGGCCCTTCTTCACGAGGTAGCCCCGCGTCAGCAGGCCACTGATGATGTTGGCCCGCGTCGCTTCGGTTCCGATGCCGACCGTATCCTTGAGCTTCTGTTTCAGGCGCGGGTCCGAGACCAGTTTGGCGACGCCCTTCATGGACTTGACCAACTCGCCTTGCGTATAAGACCGAGGGGGCAGCGTCTTGAGCGCCTTCAGATCGACGTCGGCCACCTGACATGCCAGCCCCTCGCGCAGCGCGGGCAGTACCTGGCTGCGCGCCGCAGGGGCGCCATCCTCCTCAATTTGCGGTTCGGCCAGCACCAGGCGCCAACCCTTGACGACGACCTGCTTGCCGGTGGCCGCCAGCGTCTGCTGGCCGCAGGAGAGGTTCGCCACGGTGCGGTCGAACTCGTGGTGAGGAAGGAATTGCGCCAGGTAGTGCGCCCGGATCAGCCGATACACTGCCAGTTCCTTCTCACTCATGGTCGAGAGGTTCGCCGGTTCGAGCGTCGGGATGATGCCGTGGTGCGCGGATACCTTTGCGTCGTTCCAGGCGCGTGAGCGTTGAGTGCGGTCGAGCTGGTCCATGATCGGTCGCAGCGACGGATCGGTCTTGACCAGGCTGTCGAGAACCGTTGGCACCTCGGCGAACATGCTTTCGGGCAGGTATCCCGAATCGGAGCGCGGGTACGTCGTGGCCTTGTGCGTCTCGTACAGGGCCTGAGCAATGTCCAAGGTCTCCTGCACATCCAGCCCAAGCTGCTTGGAACACACCTCCTGCAAGGTCCCCAGGTCGAACGGCAGCGGCGGGCCTTCCCGCACGCGCTCAGTTTCGACCGACACCACCTGGGCGCTGTCCGCGACGCGGATCTGCTGCGCGGCGTGCTGCGCGATGGGCTGCTGCAGGCAGCGGCCGGCGTCGTCGGTGCATGCTTTCGGGGGAACCCATTGCGTGGTGAAAGTCTGGCCACCAGCGGACAGGGACACGTCGATGGCCCAGTACGGCACGGACACGAAGGCGGCGATCTCGCGGTCGCGGTCCACGACCAGTTTGAGCGTGGGGGTCTGGACGCGGCCGACCGACAGCACGCCGTCATAGCCGGCCTGTCGTCCCAGCACCGTGAACAAGCGGCTGAGGTTCATGCCGACGAGCCAGTCCGCCCGAGAGCGCGCCAGTGCCGAGTAGTACATCGGCAGGGTCTCGGCCGACGGCCGGAGCTTGCCGAGCGCGGCGCGGATGGACGCATCGTTGAGCGCCGACAGCCACAGCCGCTCGATGGGACCGCGGTAGCCGCACAGATCGATGATCTCGCGGGCGATCAACTCGCCTTCGCGGTCGGCATCAGTGGCGATGACAAGCTGGGTCGCCTTCGCCAGAAGCGCCTTGACGACCTTGAACTGCGTGGCGGTTTTCGGTTTGACCTCGACCCGCCAGTGCTGAGGAATGATGGGCAACTGCTCCAGCGACCAGCGCTTGAGCGCCGTGTCATAGACCTCGGGGGCTGCCGCTTCGACGAGATGGCCGATGCACCAGGTGACGGTGACGCCGGAACCGTTGAGGCAGCCTTCACCGCGCTGCGTGGCACCGAGAATCCGGCCAATGTCTTTGCCCTGGGAGGGCTTCTCGCACAAGAACAGCCGCATGTCCGTCCATCCCGATTCCCGTTGTTCATGGAGTTGCTGGAATCGAGGATGCCGAGCGCCGCCTGGGGCAGCAGCAAACAAGCCGCATGCGGCGGCGACCGCTTTCACGGGATGGAATCGCTTGTACGGGAGGCGCGCGTGGCCGCAGGTGTGCGGATCGGGAGCCGCGATTTGCGGGAGCGCGTGGAATTCAGTGGACGCTGGTGGAGCTATCCCCTGGGGATAGCTCCACCAGCGCATGGAGGGCGGCGAAGACGTGCCACCGCCCTCCAAGCTGGTTCACTTCCTGCGTTTGGATTCTTTCGGCGCAGCCGGTTCCTGCGCGGCCTGGGGCTTGGGCTCTGCCTCCTGCAGCTTTGGGCTGAGGGTCACGGATTCGATGCGGAACGGCAGGATGCCGACGCTGCGCGCATTGATCTGCCAGGTCTCGCGCGGCTGATCCTCGTTGTCCGTCCAGGGTTCGCGCTCCATGCGGCCGACGACCAGCACGCGCATGCCTTTCTGGTACAGGTCCTTCCAGTGCTCGGCGTCGCGGTGCCAGATTTCCACCGGCGCCCAGAAGCCGCCCCGATCCTCAAAGGTGCCATCCTTCTTGGGTACGGGGTTATCGAAATAGACGTTCAGGCGCAGCAGGCGGCTGGGTTCGTCGTTGCCGTTGGGGAATTCGCGGTACTCCGGTGGCGAGCCGATGTTGCCTTCGCCGGAAAAATGCGTGCTCATGGTGTGATCTCCGTGGTGGTTGAATACCCGTGCCTCGTCGGCGTCGGGAGCGTGCTGGATGCCCGGCGCAATCATCGATCGCGCATTGCGGCGGGAATGGGCGTGAGTCGGCGCAGGTAGGCGTCGTCCGCCTGGGCCGCCTTGCTGGCGCATTCCTGCGCCTGCCTGCCCAAGGTGTGCAGCAGGCTGATCTGCATGTTCAACGTGATGCGCTGCAGCTCGATCGCGTGCAGGTCGGCCAGCAGGTTGACGGGCGTGCTGGTGCTGGCGATCAGCTCCCGCCACAGCGCCACGCCCATGGCCGACCTGTCGTGCCTGCGCCAGCGCAAGAAGACGGTTCCTGCGCCGGTGGTCTGTTGGGCCAGTTCGATGGACAGCAGGTGGAAGGGGTGCCCGCATGCCTGCTCCAGCACCTGTCGCTGTGCCAGGGCAATCAACTCGTCGCGCATGGCGAAGCACTGGCTGGCCCAGGCCTCGAAGTCCCCTTTACCCTTAAAAGGCTTTAAAAGGCCTTTTAGAGAGGCTGCGTGTTCCAGCCGCATGAAGGCACCCTGTTGCAGGCCTCGGAAGTAGCGGGTCGGTTGGTTCGGATCGCTCATGCCGGCTCGTCCTCGTCGGCTGCGGTTTCGGGCGGCTCTGCGGTGGTGGCTTCATCTCCGGGCGGAGGTGCTTCGGCAGGACCGTCGCTGCGCTGCTGCAGGCCACGGCGCACGATGGGCGGCGCAAACTTCGAGCGGCGAGTGCCTTCCAGCACGTCCTGCGGCAGTTCGCCGTACTTCTCCAGCGCGGCCCGCGCTGCGGCATTCTTCGACGCGAAATCATCGCGTGTGCAGCCCGAATAGCGGTACTGCTGGGCCAGCGAGAACAGGCTGCGCAGTGAATGTGCGCCCTCGTTGAGCCAGCGTTCCAAGGTGCTGCGGTCAATGAGCGCGGTGTGATGGGCGAGGATCAGCTTGCGGGCGATGTCGTCGTAGTCGGCCAGAAGATAGACCGCGGCAAAGCCGAGCTGCGCGTTGACGAAGAGCGGCAGCTTGACCGGCTGCACGTTGAGGTTTTCGCCCAGGCTAAGCGCTGGCGGCACGCTCGCCAGCGCCTGGTCCACCTGCTCGCGCAGCGATTGCAGCGTGGCCTTGGTGTGGTCGAGCTTTTCCTCGATGCGCAGCATCCAGAAGTCGCTGTACGGGTCGTCCTGCTCCGAGCCCCGCCGCATCTTGTTCATCTGAGCGATGTAGCCGTTCAGGCCGACGATGCCCGGTCGCCCCTCGGTGGCGGCGCGGCCGTGCCAGATGCGGGAAGCGTGGTGGGTGTGCAGGGTCAGCGACATCGCACTGCGCAGGGAGCCGAGATTCAGTTGCAGAGGTTCATTGGTTGCCATGGTGTCCGCTCGTTGTTGGAAAAGGAGCGGCCAGCTTCGGCAGGAAGCGGAAGGCAGTCAGTCAAGAATCCGAATCCCGGCCGGCCCCGGTTTAGGGCGTGGCGGTTGCATGCGGCATGAGCTATCCCCTGGGGATAGCTCCATGGAGCGCCAACGAACGCTGCACGCCGGGATCAGGGGGGACAACACCGATGCTGCGGCAGAGGGTCGATCCCAGGCCTGCGACAGCCTGGTGTTGTGCCCAGCAGCGGAACTATCCCCAGGGGATAGCTCTACTGGCGGCCATGGACATCTACTTTCACCACCTTGCATGCCGACTCAATTGCTGGCGAGCAGATTGCGTAGCCGCTCGATGTGCTGCTTGGCGACTTCCGGTGGCACTGGCTTACCCTGCGGCTGAGGTGGCGGTGCTGGTGGTGGCCGCTCGTTTGGCGGGACGGATGCCGATGGCGCGTCTTTCTTGGCCCAGGCATTGAACTCGCCATGGATGGCGCGCTGGATGATGCCGAACAGATACCCCGCAGGATTGCGGATGCCATGATTGCTGCATCGTGTGGCCCATTCGTCCAGCACGGCCTGTCTCAGCGCGGCATCGACCTGCTGCAATGCCACCCTGGCACCTGTCTGCTGCTCTGCCTTCAGTTCCGTGAAGCGCTTGGGCCATTGCAAATCGCCCAGCGCGCGCGCCTGCGCGGTAGTACGTACTTCATTAATACGACTACTACGTACTGTACGGGCCTGCTTCGGATTCCGAAGAGAGGCGTCTGGCGCGGGTTTCGCCCCTGCTTCGGATTCCGAAGATGGGTCATCCGCATTCCGAAGAAGGCTCGATGCTCCTTCTTCGGATTCGTGGGCGGCATCCTCCTGTGGATAACTCTCGGCGGCCGTGATGCCTTGGCTGGCGAGGCGTTCTGCCAGGACTTGCAGCCGCGACGGCAGTGTGCGCCCAGAGAGCAGCGGATCTTCCGCGATCTCCTTGAGGGTGTTCAGGCCGACCATCTGGACGGCCTTGGCCGAATGGCCAAGGGACTGGCTGACCAGTGCCAGGTAGTCGGCGTCGAGCTGCATGGCCTCGAAGGGCGTCAGTGGTTCGTCGTGCAGAACATAGAGGTTGCCGAGGATGCGGCCGGTCTTGGGGTCACGCCGTCGCCGCACCAGGCTCAACCATCTGGTGAGGCGCAACAGTGTCAACGCTCGGGCCACGGTTTCATGCGAGGCCTGCCCGGCGCAGGGCATCGACGCCAGCCAGGGGCGAAGCTGCTCATAAGTCGGGAAGGCGGTCACGCCATCGTCGTTGAGCATCAGCCGGAACACCTGCCAGGCGTTGCGCTCCAGCGGCGTCAGGCGACGGTCGAGGAACAGCCGCCGCGGCACGGTCTCATGCCGGTTGCCGCTGAAGAGGAAGGCATCGCCGGACGTGGCGGGCGTCGGCGCAGGCATGGGTGCTGGCGCACTGGGGCTGGGCTTGGGCACGAGGTCTTTCAAGGCGGCGTCGAACAGGTCCGCGAGTGCGACGGGGCCACGGCGTGGTGTGGTGTTGTCCACGGCCATGGCTCAACCCAATCCCTGATCGACCCAGCTCTTGATCGAGGCCCAGACCACCGACAGAGGCAGCGACATGCCTTCGGCCAAGTCCATGGTGGCGTCGAGGATGGAGGTTTCGTCTTCGAGATCGACATTTCTGCTGCCGGTCACGGCCTTCCATTGCCGCCACAGCTCCGTGTCCTGTTTCTCATCCAGCACGGGGTGGCGGCCCTTGCGCTTCGGCAGGCCGAGGATTTCGCGGCGAAGCGCCACCTCCTGATGGGTCAGGCCATAGAACCGACTGACCATCTCGGTGCTCGCGCCCAGCCTGAGCATGCGATCGACCGTGGCGATTTCCTTCTCCACGTCCTGCGCCTGCTTGAGCAGTCGCCGGAGCACTTCGCGGTTGACCGTCACCGAGCACCAGGAGACGTTAGCGTTGGCGAGCACGCTGATCAGCGCGGGATGCTTGAGGGCGTCCAGTTCTTCCTCGCCAAACCCCATCAGTTTGCACCGGCGCAGTTGCCCATTACGCAAGTCATAGAGGGCCTGGGCGATGACGGCCTGGTTGAGTGGGTGTGGTGCGGACATGCTGGCCTCCCTCGCTCAAATTCCAACGCCTGCAGCGCCGGCTTCAAGGTCGAGCAGGTGCCGGGCCAACCGCAGCAGCCGGAACAGCTTGACCAGCGAGGTATCGCTCAATCGCTGGGCCGCATCACCCTGGCCGTGCAGCAGCGCCGGCAGTTCGATGACGATTTGCCCGTCGTGCAGGCCGACGTCGGCGGGCCGCTGACCGGCCAGGCACGCTAACAGCGCGAGGACGGCACGGCCCAGCGGCGCCGAGCTTTGGGTGCGGGCCCGGCAGACGAAACCGATACCCTCTGCACGGTCATCAATGCACTCGTCCAGGTCTGCCTCGCCCGCGATTTCGCGGGCGAACTGTGCGATGTGGATGCGCAGGCGCTCGGCTGTGTCCAGGCCGGGATCGATGTACCAGACATCGGAGATCGGATAGAGCCCGCCAGCCTGCACAGGGATGGACTGCAAGACGCTCACCGAGAAGTCTGGCGGCAGCGCATCACCCAACTGGTCGGCGACCATACGCTGAATGGACTGGAGCCGTTCGGTCGTCGGTGCCGGCGAGACGATGTGCTCCCGAAGCAGATCGCCACCCACCGCAGGGTTGGCCGGACTTGCCTGACTGGCATCCGTGTCGCTCTCGCGCGTCGAGGGCGTTGCCGCAGGTCGGCCTGCAGGCGGCGCTGCGGATGCAGCCCCTGCGATGGGTGGCGCAGTGTTGGCAGGTGGGCGCGCGATGGTTCCCGGCTCCGGCAACGCAGGCGGCGTCGAGGGCGGCGTTGGGTCGCTGACCAAGGCGCGCTGCCGGCTCTCGGATTCGGTCATGTCCAGGGCGAGCACGTCGTAATCGACACCAAGCATCTCGGCCATCTGGCCGATCAGCTCGTCCTGTACACGCTGCGCGGAGAACTCGTCGGCCTGGACGTCGAATTGCGACAGCACGTCCTGGAAAAATTCGTCGAAGTCCTGAACCAGTGGGTGGCCCTTGGCGTAGCGCTCCCACGCGAGCATGCAGGCTTTGCGCATGACCGACAGGCGTTCGACCTGATGGCGACCGAGACCGCCATAGAGCACGGTCGGGATCGCGGGCAGGAGATACTGCACCGCGTCGTTCATGCGGCTGATGTGCGACTGTTGTACCGGGAAGCCATCGGCGGCGAGGCGGCGGGCCAGCTCGGACTGGCTCAAGGCAGTGCCGCTTTCTTGCTCGTAGAACTCGCGCGCCTTCTCGACGCCGAGGGCGCGCTCGATGAACGTGAGGCCCCCGCGCAATTCGTTCTCGGCCAGGTGGCCGGTCAGCATGACGACTTCGCCGCGGCTGGGCCACGGCCGGAACAGGCACGATACACGGAAAAACCGCTCGTCCTTGGTCTCTGACCATAGTTCGCGCAGGATCGCCAGCCGCGTATTTCCGCCGTTGCGAATGATGTAGTGGTCCTCACCTGGTCGGCGAGTGATGGCCGGCGCCGCGTCCAGACCGCGCTCGCGGATGGACGCCTTGATTTCCTCGTAGGCCGGGTTGCGTTTTTTCCTGGGATCGTGGTCGTAGGGGCGCAACTGATCTAGGGTCACGACCATGGGTGTGTCGGCGATCGGGTCGCTCAAGGTCGAGGCTGACGGGCCGCTACGCTCGAACCCGGCCGCGAGCAGCTTGCCGGCCATCTGCTGGGAGGTGATCTCAGCCATGGCCGCCTCCCTGCGCTTGGTATCGGGCCTCGCGCTCGGCGCGGCGGATTTGCGCACGGGCATTCAGGGTCGCCCGGTGGTCGCTGGCCGTCGAGCTGGTGTAGATCGCGGCGCAGCCAGGCTTGGTGAACTTGAGGTGGCCGCCAGGCGTGCGTTTGACGTGCCAACCTTCGCCAACCGCGAACTCGATCAGGGCGCGAAGCCGCTTGTGGCCACGGGCAAGCTCATGTGCGTTCGCCATGGGACCTCCCGGCATCAAGAGGGTGTGGCGGACGGCCGGACACCATGGCAAATCGGTGCCGCCATTGCGGAAATAGTTCGTCTGCGAGGCCGCGCATGGTGTCGAGCGCGGCGGGGGCGACTCTGCCCGGCGGCTGGCGGTATTCGACCCGATGCACTGGCAATCCGCGCGTAGCTGCACGCGGATACGCCTCGATGGCCGGCACGTCGGTAGCCAGCACGCGGATGCCGGCGTGGTCCTGGAAAAGATCGCGCAGGGCCTGCTGGATCAGCCGTGCATTGGCTGACACAGGGTGGACACGATTGATGAGCAGATGCAGAGGTGGAGGCTCGATGCCCAGGTGCCGGTAGGGCGCAATGTCTTCGAGCAACTGCATGGTGCCGCGCCGCAGCTCGCGCGCCGCGAGAATTTCCGGGGTCACGGGCGACAGCGCGAGGTTGGAGGCGAGCACCGCCATCTCCAGCAGCACCGAGCGCGCACCTTGGGTGTCGATCAGCACCAGGTCATAGAGAGGCGCCAGGACCGGCAAGAGATGGCGCAACCGTAGGCGCCCATCCGGCGCGTGCAGCAGCAAAGTGTTCAGCTCGCCTCGGTGGTCGTTGGAGAGCACCAAGTCCAGGCCCTCGATGATCGTGCGGGACACAAGCAGCCCGAGGTCGCGCTCGTTGAAGGCCAGCAACTCGTAGATGCCACCAGGTGCGCGGTGGCCTAGCTCGTAGTACGAGGACAAGGTGGGCTGCACGTCGAGGTCGAGCAGCAGTACACGCAGCCCCGCGTCCGCGGCAAGCCCGCCGAGGTTCGCGGCCGTGGTGGTCTTGCCGACGCCACCTTTGGTTGAAATGATGGATACGACCTGCATGGCGTTCTCCGTGTGAGGATGGGAAGTCCGCTGGAGAACGGGTCAGGCCCGGTTGTTGACGCGCTCGGCGATCCACTGATCGATCTCGATGGAGTCCCAACCGACCGCGCGCACGCCCAGGCGCAGCGCCTTCGGGAACAGGCCTTTGCGCATCAGGTTGTAGATGTGGGCGCGTTTGAAACCCGACTTGGTTTCGACTTCATCAAGCCGCAGGATGCGGCGCTCGCTTGCGGGCAGTGCAGGTGTTTGCGACATGGCGGTCACTCCTGAACGCTCAGTGGCGTTTGTTGGCGTGACCTCCATTCAATAGACATGGATGGGAAAAGACATTGCAAATGCAATCTCCGCGATTGCACATACAAGATGGAAAACCTCAGACTGTTGCGCTACGCAGCCGGCGTCTGGCCGTGGCGAACTTGCCGTTTAGCGTCCGCTCCGCGATCCCCATTGCGCCGCTGTGATGGGCGACCAATGCACTGACCACCGCCTCCTGCGTCTTGAAGCTGGAGTACGGCACGCCCGAAGGCGACTGGCCGAGCATCAGGTCCAGCATGCTGCCGATAATGTTCAGGTAGGTGGCTTCGGCGCGATCACTGATCAGGCACTGTGCGCCAGTAGAGGGCGCCATCTGCTTGAGAAGCGCCCCGTGCTTTTCCTGCAACTCATGCAGTTGGCGTTTGTACTGGTCCAAGGTGGACTTCAGGGCCAGGCGCTCGACTAGCATCGCCTGCCCAGTTTCCACCGAGATGAAGGGATGGGCGATGCGCTCGCTCCGGGAGAAGAGGAAGCACGGTCGTTGCTCGGGATAGTGCTGGCGCATCCAGCTCTTCAGATCGACGTGGCGCACCGTCAGATCAGGGGAGTCGATCAGCGCGGAATCGCGCGTCGTGATGCCGTTCCGTCCGAAGGGCAGTTCTCCATTGAGGATGCCGTCGAAGATGCGTTCGGTGCAAAGCCGCAGCTCGTCACAACGTGGACAGTCCAACGACTGCGGCAGGCGCCTTGGCGACGAAATCGAAGCCAGGATCACCTGCTCGTATCGCAGCAGCCCGGCCCAGCGGATGGACGCTTCGATCGGGCGATAGAACACCTTTGATGTTGGTGCATCATTCTTGTTCTCGTGCATGCTCCGTCTCCTTCCAGGAGAAGAACTACATGACCGACTCCTTTGTCGCCGACCTCATGGTCGGCCTGTCGCTTGTGTAGGAAGTGGGTCCCGAAGGCCGCTTCGTCATGTGGTTTGAATACTTCTCACCAGTTCGCGCAACTGGTAGTCGTCGTGTGTTCGATGTGCAAAAATCATCGATTAGAAGGTCGAGCATCGGGACGTAGGCTCGACAGCGACGCTCACGCTATCAGGGTCGTGAGAAGTTACGGTTTCTGCAAAACCGTCTAGGTATGACCTGATATGCCAGCGGTCTTAGGAAGCGCGAGGGGGCCGCAATCGTCGCCCAATGTCCAGCCGGACGCAGCAAACCCGCACCTGTCATGCTTGCCCCGTCATCCTGATATATCGATAAAGAATCGTGTGTGGGAACGCGGTGGCCAGCGTGAGCGTTCTTCCAAAGGAGCTTGGACAGAAGGTCGCCTGTGAGTTGTGGTGCTGGCGCTTCCAGGTGGCATCCGACTTGTGCCATCACCAGAACCATCTACCTGGGTTGTCTTCGCGATGATGGATGCGGGCAGACAACCGGGCGTGGGTGATGAGTTCGAGGCAGTCGCCTACGACGATGTACCGATCGTGGGTGTGGTGTGCTGAGTGCAGCTCTATGGACGTCCGTGGAACTCTTTGGACGAATTTGTTGCCGAGGACGAAAAACAAGGCTACAATTGAGGTCTTCGCTGGCCAGCCCAACGAAGAAAGTGTTTGGGAAACAACGACTTACTGTCCTAGTACACGTCTCGTTTCCCGCTCCAAATAAAGATATACAGGTTTAATCAGAATCGGTATATCGTCGAAAAGGCCCTTAGGGGCCTTTTTTCGTTTCTGCAGTCTTCACCGAAAATCAGCGTTATCCCGGCATTTCAAAGGCAGCAACTAGTCCAGAATTGAAATCGCCCAACTCGTTTCTGCGGGGAGAGCTGCTCATGAATCCTCACATTCGCTAAAAGCCGCGCCCCCGCATTCGTAAAATGCCCTTTGAGCCCGCCAGGCTGTGAGTCTGGCCTGAATCCATTCAACATGGAGCTCAATCTGCTGCCGTGGCTAGGATTTCGAGCTCGGTCGCCCCGGGATATGGCTAAGTATCGACTTGGAAAAGCCGCCATCGACACAAATATCCTGCCCGGTAACAAAGCCGGCTAGCGGGCTAACGAGAAACTCGATCACGTTCGCGATATCCATTGGCTCACCAATTCTCCCCAGCGGAATAATCCCTTCCCGTGCTCTCTTGATCTGTGGGTCTGCGTACATTTTTTCAGACATGGGTGTATGCGTCATACCTGGCGACACGACATTCACTCGGATGCCATCAGGTGCCCACTCCAGCGCCAGCGTTTGCGCCAACATGGTTAATGCTGCCTTGGTGGGGCTGTAGGCGCCAGAGCCGGCGTGTGGAAGCTGGCCAGACATCGACGAGGTGAAGCACGCTGAGCCTCGGCTCTCGCGAAGGTGCGGGTGGGCCGCTTTGGCTAGCAGCCAGGCGCCGCGAAGATTCACGGCGAACATGTCGTCCCAATCCTTGATGGACAAGCTACAGATCGCGCCCGGGCTGGCGATGCCAGCATTCGCAACAAGCGCGTCAAGCCCCCCAAATTCGGCTACTGCAGCTGCCACAAGTTGGTCAGGTACTGCAGGGTCGCCGAGATCACCAGACAGCGAGATCGCGATGCCACCCATCGACTCTATGGTTCGAACGACGTCGTCCTGCGTCGCGTTTGACGTCTGCCCGCACACGGCAATTTTCGGCTGCGAGCCCCGGGCAAGTGCAGCCTCCGCGATCCTCAGGCATGTAGAAGCACCGATGCCGCTGCTACCGCCACTCACCAAAGCTCTCATTCAATTGCCCTCACACGTAGATTTTGTTTTAGGTGGAAGGCTCAAACTACAAAACTGGAAGGTACTTTGCAATCAAATTGACAATGGAATCCAGTTCCGTTATCGTTTTTTTCGTCATCAGGATGTCCTTGACAGCGCAGTGGCTGTCGCTCTCCAGGTGCATCCATCATCGCGTCTTCCTGCAGGCGATAGTGGTCACCCTACAAAATTCATAATATGAATGGCCCGTTTCACTTCGGTGAGTCCTCAACTGAAAGGATGTTTCGATATGATCATCAGCACGTTTTCTTATCTGTGGTCATCCACGGCAATCGATGCAATTGCGCAGTTGTCAGAGCATGGACACCGCGTGTTCGAGGTGCCCGTAAGCTCGCCCCATTGCTGGCCGGTGGAAATGTCTATCGCAGAGCGTTCTGCTGCAAGCGTGCGTCTGCGTCAGTACGACGCAAAGATCAGGTCGCTCAATGCCGGCGGCTATGACGTCAACCTGGCCAGTCCCGCCGCCAATATGCGTCAGAAGAGCATCGATCACATCAAGGCAGTGATTGACCTGGCAGTCGCTTGGGATACCCAAGAGGTGGTGATATCCCCGGGTACCCGGCGCCCGATGATTTCTCCACCGCTTGAAAAGACTTATGACTGGATGTACGAGAGCCTGGCGGTTTTAACGCCGCTTGCGAAACAGGCGGGTGTTCGCTTGCTGCTGGAAAATACCCCGTATTGCTTCACGCCTACGATGGGGGAGCTGGCAGAGGTTGTTGCCACTATCAATGATGATGTCGTCAGGGTCGTATATGACATCGCCAACGCTGCTTACATAGGTGAGGATCCGGTAGCCAGTCTGCTGACCTATCGCAGCGCTATCGACTTTGTGCATGTGTCCGACACCGGCATGGATGTTTGGGGCCATGATCCAGTGGGCACTGGAGTCGTGGATTTCGTCGGACTGGGTGAGGCCGTTCAGGCGACCTGCGGTATTGAAAACTGCGTGCTCGAAATCATCCGCGAAGAAAACGCCTTGTACGAGCTGAACAAAGGTGTGCAGGATCTGCGGGAGAAGGGTTGGAACATTCCGTAATTGCGTTTCAATCGCTCGTCATCACAGTAGCCCTGAGGCCCGCAATGGGCCCAGGTCCAAGTCAGAGCGTCAGCGTGCAGGTAGCGGGCTTTCACCGTTGACCGAAGTCCACAGCGACCAGCACTCGCCAACCTTGATGGCGGACTGTTTCAGATGTTCGATATGAGCATTCAGGGTTTCCTCTCGCATGCGGGTGATAGGGCCGGCGATGCTGAGGGTTGCCACCGGGGCTGAGTTGGCCGGGCGTGTTTTATCGAATACAGGCACTGCCACAACGCACACACCCACTTCACCTTCTTCTCTGACTACAGCATGCCCCTCTTTGCGGATCAGGGCGATGTCATCGAAAATATCGCGTATCGAAACGCGAGCGTTGGGCCCTGCGTACTCTCGGCTTTTCTCGATATCCCAGGCGGCGAGAATGCGCATGGCGCGCTCATCAGGCATGGTGGAGAGCCATGCTTTACCAGCCGCGGTGGTATGGGGGATGATTTTTTCGTCCAGGGCGCGGCGGTATTGAAGGCCCCTGGTGTTATTCGTGGCCTGCAGCACCCAACTCAGATGATCCTCAGCAACTTCCGCCAGGCGAACATGCTCGCCGGTTTCGCTGGCGAGTTCGTCGAGCAAAGGTTGCATTATTCTGGCAAAGCCGGTTTCACTGATGTAGTTCACGCCCATGCTGGGAATTTTAAGCGTCAGGCAGTAGTGGTCCTGCTCGTCTTGGTAAACGTAGCCTCTTTCCCGCAGGGCGCTCAATATACGGTGAGCTGTGGCCATAGCCACTTGAGTCTGTTCACTGATGTCAGACAGGGCGAGGCCGCCTGGATGGGAAAGGAGCAGTTCCAAAGTATTGAAGTAGCGGCCTATATGTGACAATTTTCTAATCCTTAATTTCGTGCCAGCGTTTTAGACCTTGATGGGAACACCACCCAGGCGATCTGACTCATAGGCCGCCTCGATGATACGCATGACGCGGTGCATGGTGGCGAGCCCGGCACCTGCATAAGCACTATCACGGTCAGGCGCGAGTATGTCGATTACGAAGTTGTCGTAATACACGTCAGAGTTCAAGCTCATGTGCAGGTCACTTGCCTGCCCGGACGCGTCCACCAGCCGCATGCCATCTGCGGTGGAGCGTGCGTAGAACTGATCCGTTGACATTGAAAATGAATACTCCCGTTGCTCGGGCGTATTGGCGGGATAATTGTACCCCGTTTCGATAGTGCAGATGCACCCACTCTCGGTCACCAGGGTCATCAACGAGCCGATCTCTACGGCTGTCAGTAGCGGGTCGCGATACATCACGGCTGACACGCTTCGAATCGCCTCGCCGGAAATTTCCTGAACCAGATCGACGAAATGAGGGGCGAGATTGATCGTGCATCCGCCACCCGAGCGTTTCGGCTCAAGCATCCAGGAGCAACTGTTGGTCAGGTAGCGTCCAGGCGGGCCAGCGTTGAATCGAAACGCCAGGGTTCTCCACTTGGCATCACTCTGCCTGGCTTGCTGTTTCAGGCGGTTCAATAACTCGCTGTGCCTCCATATCAACGGCACCGCCACGAACAGGCCGCTGGCCTGTGTGCGTTGGTAAAGATCCAGCACTTCGTGTTGGGTTAGCCCGCAAGGCTTTTCCATCGCGAAGGGGACCTTTTGCTCGATCAATGCCTCGCCCATGGCATGCAGCTCATCGTGCGGGCCAAAGGCGAAGGCAAAATCAGCTTCCTCGTTTTCCAGCAGGGTTTCCCAGTGATCGTAAAGTTTTGCTCCGAAACGCTGGGCGAGAGCAGGCCCCCGCGACCCCGTTGCGTCGGATACCGCCGTGACCGTTACATCAGGCAGACGCTCCAGAGCATCAAGATAGAGCGGGGTGTGCCAGTGACTGACTTCCAGGAGAACGACTTTCAAACATCCACCCTTTATTAATAAGTATGTTTGACAAACTTGGCGACGCTAACGGGGTTTCGGATCGGACCACCGACGAATAGCGCGCAAGCGACACTGCAGAGGTTGCCAGCAGGCTAGCATGACCCTGTTACGAACGGAAGTAAGTTACGTTCTATTGGGGTGCCAAACGCTGGGAAGGCATGGCGGCCAGCATCACGGAGGTGAGCGGGCCGAGAGCATGCGCATCGTGGAGGTTTTGATTGACGCAATGAAGAACCCTCGTGCTGGCTGCCGAGGGGAGGAGGGGTACTAAAGTCCCGTTGAGTAGCGACGCTCGATGTTTTTGAAGCCCAGAAAATCAAGTGCCAGCAAGGCCTGTCCTAAATGCATGGGCTCGCCATCAAGGGTTTTGCATCCGCGCGCTTGTGCCGTCAGTAACAACGCGGTTGGCTCGGATCGAGTGATGATGTCGACCACCACCATGGCGGGGGTTAAACGCTCTGCTTCTACTGGCATCGGATCATCGGGGTTCATGCCGAGAGGCGTCGCATTGATAACGATGTCATGACCTTCCGGGTCTGGTGGACCTGCATGCACATTGCACGAACCCTCTTTGCCAGCGCTTTGCGCCAGGTCAGCGGCGCGGTGCGGGTCCAGATCAGAAATGGTCAGTGAGTAGGCGCCAGCAGCGGCCACGGCAAAAGCGATAGCCCTTCCCGAGCCACCGGCTCCGACCAGCAGGACAGATTTCCCAAGCACAGAAACACCCTGACGCTGCATCCCCAGTACGCAGCCGAGCCCGTCGAACACAGCGCCCTCCCAGCGACCGTCCTTATCGCAGCGAACCACATTTATTGCCCCTACCTGGCGCGCGGAGGGGTGAAGGATGTCCACGACTTCAAGCATGGTCTGCTTGTGCGGCATGGTGACCAGAAGCCCGTCTAGGTTGCGCAAAGCGCGCGCGCCTTTGACGAACTCGGCCAGGGCCTGCGTACCGACCTCCAATGGAATGCACACGGCGTCAGTCTGTGCTTCGGCGAATAGCCTGTTCAGCAGCATCGGCGACCTGGCGCTCTTGAGCGGGTCACCTATCAGTCCATAGATGCGTGTTTTGCCGGTGATGTGGGGATGCATGTGAACCTACTGTAGGTGGCGAGTGCACGCAATTGCCAGCTCGCGGGTTGGATGCTTGCTGGCGGCGCACACGTTCATCGCCTTGGGGCTCAACGTGCTGCGCAGGGCAATTGCGCAACACGTTGAGCGTGATGGGTCTGGTTGTCAGGTGTGCGTCACAGCAGTTGATTTTTCAGCGCTTGATTGGGGGCGCTACTGCTCGATCTGGGATTGGACTTTTCCTGCAGCAGTTCGTACTCCTCCTTCGACATCGGCACCGCGTTGGGGTCGCCAAGTTCGCTCAGACGAATACGGAACGTTTCGCGGGTCGTGAACGCCGCAATTGCGCAGATCGCACAGATACCAAACGTCAGGGCGCCAATTTTCAGCGGGATATTTTCGGTGCCAGGCGGCGCAACCGATACGAACAGCGCTGGCAGAAACGCTGTGCATGCCACGCCGATGTTTTGACCGATAGCCATACCGGTGACGCGTACCCGGGTGCGGAACAACTCTGGGAACATGCTTGGGAAAACACCATTGAAGCCTTGGTAGGCCACACCCCACATGAGAAGCGACAGGATCAGAGACAGCCAGAGATTGTGGATGCTGATGGCATAGAGGTACCCAAACGACAACAGGCCGCCGCAGAGCACGCCCACGATCACTGGGGGGCGACGCCCAATTCTGTCAGAGAGTCTACCGACGAATGGGATAAGTATCACCGCGCACAAATTGCCCAGGACAGGAATCCACATGAACAAGCCTGAGGGGAAGCCAATACCGTAAGCAGGCTGGACTGCATAGGTGGCGCCGAACACGGAGGCGAGGATTGCAAGGACTGCAGAGAGTGCCATGCAGACGACGCGCAACACATCCTTCCAGCTTTCGGTGAGCACTTCGACCACTGGCAATTTGCGAGGCTTGTCCCCTGCTTGCGCCTCAGCGAAGACCGGGGCCTCATGGACTTCACGGCGGATGATCCAGCCGACCACAAGCACCACAGCGCTCAGCAGGAACGGAATTCGCCAGCCCCAGGACGCAAAAGCATCTGCGGGCATGAATTGGGCCAGTGGCAGGAACACCGCCGCCGCTAGCAGTTGCCCGGCTTGCACGCCTTGAAGGGTAAAGCTGGCGAAGTAACCACGGCGCCCGTCAGGTGCATGCTCCATGGTCATGGAGCTTGCGCAAGACACCTCGCCGGCAACCGCGAACCCTTGGATCAGACGCAAGGTAATCAGTATCGCGGGAGCCCACACGCCGATCTGGTCGTAGGTCGGGAGCAAGCCAATGCACATGGTCGAAAAGCCCATCAAGAACATGCAGTAGACCAGGACTGTCTTGCGCCCATGGCGGTCACCCAGGTGCCCCAGCACCACCGCGCCTATAGGTCGTGCGATGTACCCAACCCCGAAGCTGGCAAGTGAAACGATGATGCCGACGGTGGGATTGTCCGTTGGAAAAAACAGCTGCGGGAAAAGCAAGGCTGCGGCAGTGGCATAAATGAAAAAGTCGTAGTACTCCAACGCCGAGCCGATCCAGCCGCTAGCGGCGGCCTTCCTCGACTGACGCTTGGAGTGTGGATCGCTCGGGATGCCATGGCTCATGAAGTGTCTCCGGTACCGTGATTTTGTTATTGTAACGTCGTTCCATTTGTAATGTTGTTCCGGAGCATTGCCTTTGTCAAGGCTGCTGGCAGGTCTCAGGCCCCGGTCGTCGACCTGCAACAGGCTGGCAGCTCAAGCCCGGTTCAGTGTTGATGGCAGGCGTGCATTTGCGTTGACTTGACGAGGACACGGTGCTTACTATTGTAACTGTGTTCCAAATAGAACAGCGTGACATTTTGGTTGGCGCTGCTCATAACCAGCTGAGAAGAATTCCATGAGAGTCGTTAAAGGTGCTGTTGATCGCTGCCTTGAGGCTATCGAGCTGCTGGCTCGTGAGGCCCGCTGGATGCGAATGTCTGATATTGCAGGTGAACTGGGGATGGAAAAGGGGCCGGCCCACCGTGTGCTTGCGCAGTTGGTAGAACAAGGCTGGGCCGAGCAGGATGAGGCGACCTCCCAATACCGGCTGACACTCAAGCTGGCGCTTTTAGGGCAGCGTTACCTGAACGGCATCGGGCTGCCGGAGCTTGTGCAGCCGATTATCGAAAACGTAGCGTCTTTATCCCATGAGCTGGTACGCCTGACTGTCGTCTGCGAGGGCGGTTTGTCCTGGCTCGCCTCGGCTCAAGGCGCTGCACCTGGGTTGATGTACTCGCCAGCCATGGATCAGCCAATCAATCTGTACACCACTGCAAACGGCAAAGCCTGGCTTGCATCCATGCCTGACGAGCAAGCTGTCGAAATCGCTATCCGCGACGGTCTGGGCAAAGACCTGGGTGTAGGCAAAGGCCCTAAGGCTATCAATACCGTTGAACGCTTGCTTTCCGATTTGGCGGCGACCAGGTCACGAGGTTATGGCCTCGTTGTGGAAGAGGCTGAGGCCGGTGTGTGGGCTATCGCGGTGCCGGTGAAGATGATCCCGTCGGGAGTTGTGGTCGGGACCATGAGTATTGCCGGCCCGGTGTTACGGATGCATCCAGACCGCTATGACGAATTGCATGCACTGCTCGAGGATGCTGCGAACAAGCTCGGGACGGTATGGCCTCGGCAACCCAGCGTGCAGGGGTGAAGCTCATGGATCAGTGCAGTCAATCAGCTGATGCGCGTGAACCCACCCTTATGCAAGCCGCCGCGTACCTCGCGAAAGCACGCCAAACGGGTAATCGACTAGATGCTCTGCCCTGCAATGAGGCGTCACTGAGCCTGGAGCAAGGCTTCCAGATACAGCAGCATGTCGGTGTGCTGGCCGGGAAAAAAGTGGGCGGATGGAAATGCGCATTGCCCAAACCTGGCAAGTGGATAGTCGCGCCCATCTACACCGATAGCATCGTGAGTTGCGACCGATACCCCCTGGGCTTCGCAACTTCCACAGTGCGAATCGAACCCGAGCTTGCTTGCGTGTTGGGCGCCAGTCTTCCTGCCCGCGCGGCGCCGTACACGGCCGATGACATTGCGCGGGCCATCGGCCAGGTACACCTGGCACTCGAGGTAATCGACTGTCGGTACACCGATCCGCAGAAAGTCCCGTTCGAGCAGTTGCTGGCTGACGGGTTGTTCAACCATGGGTTAGTGCTGGGGCCACGTGCCATTTCGCTGAACGCGAACAATTTGCCCACTCACCTCGATGTAACCCTGAGTCATCCAGGTGTAGAGCCTGTGAGCATTGCCGGCACTCACCCGGATCAAGACCCCGTCTCACCGATTGTCTGGCTGGCAAATTTTCTTTCTGCACATGGCATCGATCTGCAAGCGGGTCAGGTCGTTATCACCGGGTCCTATGCAGGGCTGCTCGAAGTTCCCACCCACCAGCCGCTGGACATCCAGTTCGGCGAGGCAGGATCTCTGTCTGTCTTTTTTTCAACGCTTGAGGAGTAACGTATGCGCTTGGTTCGTTTCGGTTTGCCAGGACAAGAACTGCCTGGGATTTTGGATGCTCGAGGACAGGTCAGGGATCTTTCTGGCATCGTCGATGATATCGATGCCGCAGCGCTGGCACCGTCCAGTCTCGAAAAACTACGAGGCATCGACATTGAGCGCCTGCCACTGGTACCGGCCGGGACACGTTTGGGCCCGTGCGTGGGCAGCGTGCCGAACCTGATCTGTATCGGCCTCAATTATTCTGACCACGCCGCCGAAACCAACACGCCCATTCCGAGCCAACCTGTGGTGTTCAACAAGCACACCGGGGCGATCAGTGGTGCAAATGACCCTGTGATCCTGCCGGGTGATGCAAAGAAGCTCGACTGGGAGGTCGAACTGGCCATCGTGATTGGTTCACCTGCCTGGCACGTAGAGGAAAGCAAGGCGCTGGATCATATCGCCGGTTACTGCCTGGCAAACGATGTCTCCGAGCGCGCCTATCAGCTTGAGTACGAAGGGCAATGGACAAAGGGCAAGAGCAGCTTTTCCTTCGCGCCACTTGGCCCTTGGCTGGTGACTCGTGATGAAATCGCCGACCCGCAGAACCTCGACCTCTGGCTGGAAGTGAACGGCAAGCGTTATCAGAACGGTAACACTCGGACGATGATTTTCAGCGTGGCTCACATCGTGTCCTACCTCAGTCGTTTCATGCCCCTGCTGCCGGGTGACGTCATCATCACCGGCACACCGCCCGGCGTAGGCCTGGGCCAGAAGCCGCATGTGTTTCTCAAGGCCGGGGACGTCATGCGTGTAGGTGGAACGGGGTTGGGCGAGCAGTGCCAGACTGTAGTTCCCTATGTTTCGGAGATGGGCGCAGCCTGGGTTGACGGTCGCTACCCTAACGTTGATTGACCCCGGAGTAAAAGATATGAGTTTTGCAGGAACAGGCGTAGTCGCAATTTGGCATGATCTTTTGCCCGAGGCGCGGGATGAGTTCTACGAGTGGCATAACCGTGAGCACATGCCAGAGCGCGCGGCGATCCCTGGTTTTCAGCGGGGACGGCGATACATCGCGCTCGATGCGGGGCCTCTCTATTTCAATCTGTACGAGGCCGATACCGTCGGGGTGTTAGGGGGGGCAGATTACCTGGCTCGCCTCAATGCGCCGACACCCTGGACACAGAAAGTCGTGCAGTCGTATCGCAATGTTGCTCGATCGATCTGTGACGTGCACTACACCGCCGGCGTAGGAAATGGCGCCTACCTGGTCACCCTGCGCTTCAATGTAACCGCCGAACGCCACGCAGACGTTCTCCAGGCGTTGCGTGATCAGGTGCTGCCTCCACTGGCCGATGCTCAGGGGATCACGGGGATCCACCTTTGCACCGCCGATGAGGCCGTCAGCAAGGTTGAGACTGCGGAGAAAAAGGCCCGATCGGAGGGTACTGAAATCCCATCCTGGATCATCATCATCGAAGGCTGTGCCGCAGACTATGTCGGGCATGCCAGAGCGCAACTGGTCGAGGCCGTTGGCAACGTGCTGGACGAACCTGAACCGCAACTTGCCACGACGCTTTATCAACTGGAATACACCCGCTGCAAGACCCCTTCCAGCGCCGGGTGATAATTGCCGAGCTGCACTAAGCAAACAACGTTCCGCGTTTTGCTCCTTTGGGTGCGCCGCGCGTGCAGATAAGCACGCTGCGGGCGCGCTCTTTTTCGGCCAGCGTCCCGGCGCTGCAGTGCGTGCGAAAAAAAACGCTATTCAAGGGTGATGCGTCAAACGACAACAAGAATTAAAACCTCGTTGAATGAATGTTCGGCGTGAAGGGCTGCGTTTCAATTAACTATCTGTTGTGGAAAAATAAAAATGAAAATCCGCGCATCCGGCTCTATTTTCATTCACGCAAACGTGTTTATCGCCGTGCCGCTGCTGAGTACTGCAATCGGCGCACAGGCAGTCGAAACCGGGTTTGTAGAGGATTCAACGGCAGGATTGAACCTGCGTAATTATTATATTAACCGCAACTATGTCAGCGACTCCGCGACTCAAAGTAAGGCCGAGGCGTGGAGCCAGGCGTTCATCTTGAACTACAAGTCCGGCTTCACCCAAGGCTTGGTAGGTTTTGGACTGGACGCCATGGGTCTTTACGCTGTGAAACTGGACGGTGGCCGTGGCACGCCGGGGACCCAATTGCTGCCGATTCATGACGATGGCCAAGCGGCAGATGATTATGGGCGGCTGGCCATTGCAGGCAAAGTCAGGATCTCCGCTACGGAGCTCAAGGTCGGCGAATGGATGCCTACACTACCGATCTTGCGTTCCGATGACGGGCGTTCGTTGCCGCAGACGTTCAGAGGTGCGCAGGTCACTTCTCGAGAGATCGAAAATCTCACTTTGTATGGCGGCCAATTCCGAGCCAACAGCCCACGAAACGATGCCAGCATGGACGATATGTTCCTTGCCCAGAAGCCGGGCGTCTTTTCGGATCGGTTCAACTTTGTGGGTGGTGAGTACACGTTCAACGACAAGCGGACGTTGCTCGGTGGTTGGGGCGCTGAGTTGAAGGATATCTACCGCCAGCAGATGATCCAGATCACTCACAGCCAGCCCATTGGCACATGGACACTGGCTGCCAACGTCCAATGGTTCACGGGGAAGGATGACGGGCGATCATTGGCGGGTGGTCTCGACAACCGGACCTGGTCTGGATTGTTTTCCGCGATGCACGGTGCGAACACCTTTTACATAGGCCTGCAGAAGGTTTCCGGCCAGGACGGCTGGATGAAAGTCAACGGCACTTCAGGTGGCTCATTGGCCAACGACAGCTTTAGCTCCAGCTACGAAAATGCCAATGAGCGTTCCTGGCAGGTGCGCCACGATTATAATTTTGTGGCGTTGGGCGTTCCGGGCCTGGTGCTTATGAACCGCTATATCAAAGGTAGCGGTATTCATATTGGGGGTGAGACCGGTGTCAAGGAGTGGGGGCGGGAGACCGAACTGGCCTATGTGTTCCAGTCTGGCGCGCTCAAAGACTTGAATATCAAATGGCGGAACTCGACGTTACGTCGGGGTTGGGGCACCCATACAAGCTTCAATGAAAACCGATTGGTCCTCAACTATCCGTTTTCGCTGTTTTGATGCAGAGGGATGGGCGGCAGTCTGTATCAGGCCACGCAGCGTCCAGCCCGTAGGCAGGTAGCCCTGAATTTTAGGTACAAAGACCGCGACGCGTTGCTGAGCGCCGTACCGAACGTGGCTTACCTGGGCATCTCGCTTATCACGTCCGCAGGCATTTCGGAAAGTTCGGGTGCGCTCAACAGGTCCACTGCGGACAGCAGCGCATCGGGTTCGATGGGGCTTTCCAGGATCACGGTGTGTTGGGTGTGATTGTCGATCAGGCGCAGAGTCGGTGTGGCGTTCAATCCGTTCTGCGAGGCTTCCGTGTTTTGGCGGGCCGCGGTTTGAGCCACCGCTTCACCCGCCAGGCAGCGTTGCAGGCCTGGCGTCCCACCGGAAGAGGTGCTGACGGTGGCCAACCCCTGGCCGTTGCTTTGCGAGTGCAGGTAGACCCAGACACCTGCCCCCCACAGGCCCTCTGGGCCTTCGGGCTGGCCTACGCATTCGAGCAGCCGCGCTTCGCGACTGGATGCAGGCTCGTTTTGTGGCAACGGCAGATCGGGCCAGGCCAGGTTGACGTGATCGTTGGTGACGATCCAGCGCTGCAGTTGGGGCAGGTAGAACCGGCAATGGGGGCATTCAAGGTTGGTATAGAGCGTGACCGTAAAGCGTGCTTCGGGGTTGCCATAGATCCACGGTGGGCCGCTATCGGCAGCGGGGTGTAAGGGTAGCGGTAGCCACCAGCACAGAGCCAGACCCGCGACAGCGAGCCAACCGCAGGTCCATTTCAGGTTTTGCGCCGTTATCCGTTTGCGCATGGTGTCGCTCCTGACAGTTCCTGGTTAACCCGCTTTAAAGGCTCGTTGCCACGTGCACGGTCGATGTCATGAGCCGAGTTCGGTGATGCCGTGTCCCTGCATGAGGGTATGACGCGCGGTTTTTCCCCCCAGTTCCGTCATTGCCAACGGCAGGCACAGGCTGGCTCGCACGGCGCGAAACAGCAGGTCTATCGACTTGGACAGAATCCCACCCTCACAGGCTATTTCCCTCGGCCATTTAGCTATCCGACCGCCGAACGACCGGTTTCGGCCATATAAGCCAGTCTGGCTTCATCTCAAGGTACCGCCTAAAAAATATCAGATCTTTGCCTGATATTTTCGCCAGTAGTCAATTTGATGAAAGCGGATTCATATGATCAAGGGCAACGGGCTGGGTGAGTGTGATGAAGCCTATAGATAACGACGCCGGACCAAGGCTGCCAGATTTTGTCAGTACCAGAGTGAAGTCGTATGTACAAGAGCGTTTGAATGCAGTGTGGGGCGGGCGCCATCTGTTGCCGCGTTGGTTCGGCTTTCGATGAATAGTAGTATTTCAGATGATCAAGCGGAACGTATTGTCAAAGGATGCATTGCTGCCATTAGAACAATCCGCGGCTGAACGCGCTATACAAGGTCGCCGCCGTGAAGACCGGAAAACCACTACCTGTCAAAATTGCCAGTTTTTCATAGGTCCAATTCTATGTATGTTGTTCCTTCACACGGAATGTCGCATACAAGGAGTGGGACCTATGAACAGACTTGTCAAATCACTCGCAGTCGCGGGCCTGATGCTTCACCTGCAGAGCCCAAGCGCTGCTCCAGTTGGTATACCTGCTAAAGCTGTGCAGAATTATCTGGCCCCCTGTTTCACGGCCGGTAACGGTGTGAACTGTGAAGTTTCGGGTGTGGCGCGAGTCGGCGAAAATCTCATCCTTGCTAATGACAAGAAAATGCCTAGGCCTGGCGGTCCTGCAATTTTTACAATGGCACTTGATGATCATCGTATCGTCGGCACGCCCTCCTATCTAGAGGGAACGGTGCTGCTCAAGGCAGACAAGTTTGAAGGCCTTACAACCACGCTGGATGGGAAGTATGTCATCGCCATCACTGCGTTCAACAATCCTTCCAATGACGCCCTCAATACGTTGCTCTACTGGCCAGTGAGCGAACCAAAAAATGCTAAGGTCATCTCTGTATCAACGGGCACTCAGGTGACAAACTCGCAATCTTTGCGGGCGAAAATTAACGAAGCCGTAGGCTCGTCTTATTATCAGATTGAGGCGATTTCTACTTCGCCTGGCGACCGTTTGCTGATAGGTATTCGTAAGCATGGTAAAGAGAGCAAACAAGCAAAATTCTCGTTTTTATTGCTGTCAATTTCTTGCTCCATCAATGAGCAGGGCGTTCAGCTTGGCGACCAATTTGAGATTGTTTTGAGCCTGACGCCTGACCAACTGGTCGAAAAACTGGGTATGCAGGCAGGGGCGTATCCTGAGTTGGGGCTTTCTGGGCTCGAGTTTGACCGCTACAACCAAGACCGCCTTTACGCAGTTACCAGTTACGAGCGAGACGGTAAGGAGGTCGGCCAGAAAGAGATTGGCGGCTTCTTGTGGGTGTTGCCGTTTGAAGGCTCTAAGCTTGGTGAGCCTCAGCCTGTCAGGCTTGAAGAAGGGGCTGTGGTGGCCTTCAACCACAAGCCCGAGGGTGTGGAGGTACTTGACGACAGCCATGTGCTGATCGTGCATGACGACGACCGGGTAAGGGTGGAAGATCCCGAGACGCACACCAGGCGTCAAGAGCACGAATTTGGCTACAGTGTCGTAACCTTCGGCGCAGAGTAAGTTGGAACCTAGGTGCTGATCGGTCTCATTCGGGTAGCCAGCGATCACCGGCCACGGAAATCATCGGGCTGATTTACGCCAGCAGGCGGTAGTGAAGATCTATTTCTCCACTTTAAAGCCATTCAGTTGGACGGCTTCGGAGCTTGAAGCCGCTGGCGCAGGACTGACATTTTTACCAGTAGGCAGGCCTCGCCAAGCGATTTAGGGTCATGGTCAGCGAGGAGGCTGAGCTGCGCGAGTCACAAGAACAACCGTCGGGCACTTCCTCACAGCAACAGGGAAGTGGCAGAAATGAACGGACGAATGTTGTTAACGGCTTGGGCGGCGATCCTCCTGACCTGCGGCGCTGAAGCTTCCGACACGTTACGAATAGATGACCTCGCGCCTTATGGTCGTGGCGACACGGCCGGCTTTCAAAAATGGTGCGCGCAAGTGCGGGGTGTGAATCAGGCACCTCCAGCTGTGGTGGTCGATGGAGTTACTTTGCCCATATCGCGTGTCAAGCAGCAGCGGGATTCCCTGTGCTTCAACTTAGCTGAGGGGGTGAACAGTGGCCCGGTTTGGCTAAGTGCTGGCGGGTTTACGAGCAACGCGGTCTGGCTCAGCACAAGGCAAAGCTGGGTGCAATCTCCCAGCCAAGACCGTCTCGTGACTATCAATGACCGGGTGGTGACTGCTCTGGATTTGATCAGTTTGATCTTGCGTGAAAATACTAACGGCCTGCTGGAGACGCGAAGGATTGCGCTTCAGTACGACGTGGACATCGTTGGGGTGATACCGCCTTTGAATGTCGTTCAAGTGCGTCTGCGCGCTCGCACATTGGCAGCGCGTCACAGCATCGTGAGCAGCATGAAAAGCGACCCTGCCGTGCAGGGGATCGTAGTGGAGGATGACAACCCAGAGCGACCGGAAGATCCTGAACGAATCATCGAGCCGCCTGACCAGGCGGGGTGGATCGCCAACAAACTCGAGCAGGCAGTGGAGGCCTTCAAGCACAATGTTCGTGAGCAAGGGCGGAGTTTTCAGCCAACTAACGTGGTAGTCGGCGTGGTAGAGAAGGGTGTCAATTTTGAATCGACTGATTTCTCGGCGTTTGCAGCGCCGTGCAAAGGCGTCGGCACGTGCCTTTACGCCCGCCACAGTTCTGCGATAAACGGGCACGGCTCAGTGGTTGCCGGAATACTTGCGGCTCGCCTGTATCCGCGCGGCAATGTGGCTTTTCTAAGTCGGTTGGGTGCCGTGGGCGGGCGCTTCGACATCATTGTGGATCGCGGCGCAGCGTCAGGTGTTACGGCTCGCATCGCTGCTTCGGTGAACCTTGTTGAAGACGGTGCGCGGGTGCTCAATTGGAGCTGGGGGGTTCACCGGATAGGAACGCTCAACCTGAGGGGCGAACCTGTAGATATCAACGTCCGCACCGACGAGGCAATGGCCGGGTACGAATTGTTATTGAGGCGTTTCTTTGATTGGTTAGAACACCGGCATTCGAGCGTTGTGGTGGTCAATTCAGCGGGTAATAGCGCCTCCACTACCGATGATCATCTGCCTGCATCATTGTCATCAGCTCAGCTTGTAGTAGTGGGTGGGCATCAGCGAAGTCGCCAGGTTGTGGATGTGGCTGACCCTCGTTTCGCAGTGCCTCGTAGCAGTTCAAACGTTGGCCCTCGTATCGACATCAGTGCTGCCGCGTGTCCGAATCCCTCTCGATCGACTGCGGTGAGGGCCGGGCGGGGTGGAGGGTGTGGCACTTCGTATGCCGCAGCCCTGGTCACTGGCGTGGTCGCTGCGATGATTTCCATCAACCCTGATCTCACCCCACGACAAATCAAGCACTTGTTACGCCAGAGTGCATTGCCGATGATTGCCAGACCTGATCAGGCACGCCGCATTGGGCCGACGCGACCGATCAGAGCTGCCGCTTGCTCGAACAATGTTGCTTGCGCAGTTGAGCAGTTTGCACGGCTGGATATGCATCAAGCCTTGGCGCTTGCGGTCAAGACAAAGCGTCACCCGTCCATGGCTGAAGATGGTGGTGGTGAGTTACTTGAATAGCAGGAGTGGATGAGCACCAGCACGCGGGACGGCTGTTACATGTCGAGCCTCATCGAAACGCCGCTCATTGACACCTTCGCCCTTGTGGGGCCAGCGGGCGCTTCAACACGTTGTTCTGACTATCCCAGTCCCAGGGAAATTGACTTTGACCTGACAGCTGCATCGCGTCCGGCGGCAAGGTGCAGTCGTTCGGTCAACCACATGACGCCGGCAGCTTTCTCATAAAGCTCTGTAATAGACATGCTGACGTGGGGGCGTAGCAGGGCCAGGCAGCTGCGGATAACCCCTTGATGCACAGGCTGTAACCACCCATGACAAAGGCCCAGTTCCCGAGCCTGCGACCACAGAGCCGGGCCCTTGGCGAATGTTTTGGGTTCCCATAACAATGGGATGTCCGAGCTTTGAAGATAAGGGGGTCGAAAATCCAATGCCGCCTGGACGATCCTGCGTCCGCCGGGCAAGAGGTTTTCTGAGTGGAGCTCGTAGGGGGGGCTGGTGTATCTGAAGCTGTAGAAGGTAAATCCCAACCCTGCAGCGAGATGAGGGAGCTCCTTGAGCAATGCCGGTAACTCTCGCAATCGCTCCCAATCGTCTGTGGTCCTGTTGAGCATCTAACCTCCGTGTAGGAATACACGTAGCGGGACCTGCCACGTTCAACAAACTATAGGATTACAGTAAACCCCAGCTTGATAGTCAACTTTATCGTTGCGCCTGCTTGGCATAAATGAGCAAAATGTGTTGTCAGTCACTGCATATAGGGGAGGCAGTTCCCAGGTCAAACACGCTGGACTACAGTGCCTGGCAATTGATTTTTTCTTATCTACGCCCTCAGTCGCCTTGCTTTGGTTTTACCTTGAGTCTCATCCTCGATCTCGATCGTGCTTATAAACACCAGCCGCGCTTCACGGCTGGGTCGTGCTTGCCGAGGTTCTGCCTTTTTCGTAAACCAAGCAGGTTGGCGCAATGCCAATGCTGCCCGGCACGAGTTTGAACTGACCTGTCATTTTTGCTAGTGGACACAAAGCGTCACGCGATTCAAAGTCATTGCTCGAGAGGCGCGTAAGCGAGCGAATGTTGATGAGTTAAAAAACGTCGTCAGGGCGTGCGCTGACCCGCAGAGGTAATGTGTGAACCTGATGTGCCTTCATCAGTAGCCTACCCCCTATGCGGATCTACGGAGGGATTCCATGAGGGTGTCCATCTATCAACCTATACTGCTGGCGCTGCTGATACTTGTACTGCCGGGTAATGTTTGGGCAGGGCTGCCCGAATCGTTGAAGGTCATGTCATTCAATGTGCGCACACCGGTCGACGCTGCGCCTGGTAAGCGGTGGGAAGACCGTCGGGCCGCGATGGTCACGATGATTCTGGATGTCCAGCCCGCTGTTATCGGTACTCAGGAGCTCGTGCAGGAGCAGGCTGATTATCTGGCAGCTCACCTTCCCGGCTACCGTTGGTTCGGGGAGGGGCGACGCGGCGGCGACGGCGATGAACATATGGGTGTGTTCTACGACAGCACGCAGATGACGGCGGAACAATGGGGTGACTTTTGGCTGTCGGACACGCCTGACGTTGCAGGGAGCGTCAGCTGGGGCAATCTCTTTCCTCGCATGGTCAGTTGGGCGTTATTCCGTCGGATCGAGGACGGCCGCCGTTTCTATTTCCTGAATACTCATCTGCCTTATCGCGCAGAGGATGAGACGGCGCGGGTCAAGGGGGCAGAGCTGATCGCCGCTCGCGTCGACAAATTACCCATTGGCGTGCCCGTGGTGCTAACAGGTGATTTCAATGCTGAACCCGGCAGTTCGGCTTACCTGGCGCTTTCCCGCGTATTGCAGGATACCCGTCCTGTAGTGAAAACCCCGCGGGGGCCAAGCAATACCTTCCATGGTTTCACCGGCAAGGCCACAGTGCGCGTGGACTGGGTGCTGGAGCGCGGCTTCCATGCGCGCAGCTTCGTTACCGACGATCGCCTCATCAACGGCGTGCTTCCCTCGGATCACTTCCCAGTGGTGGTTGAGCTGGAGTGGACCAGCCCGTAGTCGATTATTGCTGCACAAGCTCGCGTGTCGCTCAGGTTCGGCGCCGCACGGGTGTTGCCTTAGGCAGCCATCCCGGCAAAAAAGCGCGAGGCATTTTCATCGAGGGTCGCAATGTCGTAGCCACCCTCCTGGATCACCACGCAAGGCAGGCCCAGCGCCTTGATCCGCTGCCCCAGAAGGTAAAACCCTTCATGGCTGACGTGGACCTTGGATTGGGGGTCGTTTTCGTAGATATCAAAGCCCAGCGACAGCACCAGCACGTCGGGAGCGAAGGCGTGCAGCGCTGTTGCCGCCTGGTCCATGCAGGCTAAGAAATCCGCTTCGCTGGCCCCGTGTGCCATGGGCAGGTTCAGGTTGAAGCCTGCTCCTGCACCCGCTCCGGTCTCATCATCGAACCCGGCGACCACGGGGTAGAAGTTGGTCGGGTCGCCATGAATCGACACGTACAGTACATCGTTGCGCTCGTAGAAAATTTCCTGGATGCCCTGGCCGTGGTGCATGTCGGTGTCGAGCATGGCCACTTTGTCGAACTTGCCACGCAGCACCTGGGCGGCGATTGCGGCATTGTTCAGATAGCAGAACCCACCCGCCGCTTCGGCGCGGGCATGGTGCCCTGGCGGCCGGCACAGCGCATAAGCGGCCTGGTCGCCTTCGATCACCGCATGTGCTGCGGCCACTGCGCTCTGCGCCGACCAGTAGGCGGCCTGCCAGGTGTGCTCGCCGATCGGGCAACTGCCATCGGCCAGGTAGCGGGCGGTCTTGCCGAGGATGCCGCGCAACGGGTTGCCTTCACGGATGTAGATGTTGGACATCACCTCATCGCCCCAGTCTTCCGGCACTTCATGCCACTGCTGGTAGGCGCTGCCCAGGTAGTCCAGATACGCCTGGCCATGCACCGCCGCCAGCGGCGCCAGGCCGTGGTCAGCGGGCTCGAACAGCGGGTAGCCTAGCTTATTGACCACTGCCAGCAGCGGTTCGATGCGTGCCGGCACTTCCTGTGGTTGGCGCATCTGCCCACGTGACAGATAGGAGCGGGGGTGGTGCAGGCGTTGAGCTGGATGGAAAAACGCTTTCATGGATCACCTCTTGGTAACGCGTGCGATCAATCGCCCAGTTCGGGGAGAACCCTCAGCACGGGTATGACAAAGGCACCTGGTGGTGCGTTGCCAGATATTGGGCCAGGTCCTATGCTAGGAAAAGCTTCTAATTCGAATACTCCAGTATAAGATCAACAAATAATGATGCCGACGACAACGCCCTTCACCAGGGACCCCGAAGCCAAGCGTTTCCTCAACGATCGCCTCGACTGGAACCTGTTGCGAACATTTCTGGTGATCGGCCAGGAGGGCAGTATCAGCCGCGCTGCGGCACGGCTGCACTTGAGCCAGCCGGCGGTAAGCCAGGCGCTGAGGCGTCTTGAGGAGCAGTTGGGCAGTGCCTTGGTGGTACGCCGCGGGCCACGCATCAACCTGTCGCAGGCGGGGGAGGAGGTAATGCAGATCGCTGCCGAGCTATACGGCACGGTCTCGCGGCTGGGGCCTGCGCTGGACCGCCCTGCCGAAACAGTGACGGGCAAGATCCGCCTGCTGAGCATCAGCCGTATCCAGTCCCGCGTGTATGATGAGTTTCTTGCACAATTCCACAGTGACTACCCCCAGGTGGAGGTGGAGATCGATGTGCTGCGTAGTTCGGATGTGGCCAGTGGCTTGTTGCAGAAGACCGCCTCGTTCGGCCTGAGCCTGTGCCGCACGCCCCAGCCCCGGCTTGAACAACGGGTGCTGTTAGAACAACGCTACGCGTTTTTCTGTGGCAAGCGCCATCGCTTGTTCGGTCGCAAGAACCTCACCCTGGCGGATCTGCAGGGCGAGAACTTTGTGAGCTTCACCAGTGACCAGATGGGCGGCAACCTGTCGCCGCTGACGGTGTTTCGTGATCAGCAGGGGTTTACCGGGCGTATTGTTGCATCGTCACCGAGCCTGGATGAAATTCTGCGGCTGGTGGGGGCCGGTTACGGCATCGGCTGCCTGCCGGAGCACATCGTCGCGGCGGATGTCCAGGCCAATGAGCTGTGGCGACTGCCGCCGTGGGACGGGGTGATCGATGTGAACGTGTACCTGCTGTGGAACCGGGAACAGAAGTTTACCCAAGCCGAGTCGATCTTTCTGGAGCGCTTCCAGCAGATGCTCATGACCACAGACCCGGCCGAGCGCTTTTGACCGACGTACGGGTGCGTAATCAGGCCCAGAGACCAAACACTACCAACGCCGCCACGCCAAGCCCGACCGCAATCGAGCACCCACCCAGCGACAGCGCCGCCCGGCCTTGCCGGTACCAGCCGTCATGGCCCAGTTGCCGTGCCGGGGCCAACAGGCTGCGCCAGCGCAGTTCGGTTTCGTGAAACGCTTGCAGGTTTGCCGTATCCGCATCCAGCCAGCGACGAAAGTCGATCCGTTCGCAAGCGGTCACCTGTGGGCTTTGCAAGCGCACATACCATTGCCCGGCAACACTCGACAGCACATCACGGCGTGAGCGCCCGGCCTGCAGCGCCTGGTCCATGTTTTGCTCGATGCTCGCCAGGGGCAAGTCGAGGCGGGCAGCGATGCTGGCAAAGTCCAGTTGGTCGAGGCGGTTGAGCAGGAACACTTGCTGCACACGCCGTGGCAGCCGCTTGAGCGCATGCAGCAAGGCGCGATCGGGATCGTGTTCGGTAACAGGCGTTGGGTGCTCAAGGGGCAGTAGCAGACGGGTCATGGACAGCTCCTTGCATGAAAGGGGGAGGGGTGGGGGCATCTTCCTTGATGCGGAACCAGCGTAGGCGAAACGAGATTGATTCTCAAGTGCTGATTCCGCAAAGTTTTGTAATGAGCGTTCACGCCCTGAAACACCTTTGCTATCATGCGCGCCATTACGATCTTCATTAGCCTGAAGAGCCAAAAAAAAGACCCGGCAAAAAGCCGGGTCAAAAACCGTGATTAGCCTGATGAGGAGATAATCTGAGAGCGACCTAAGCTCCAGGTTATCCAGCTGGTCTCGCGATCAGCTGAGTGCAATAATAATCGTTATCATTTGCCAGTCAAATGATTTTTATCCATTTCGGTAAAAAAGTTTTACCGATGCGCTTCCTTGTCCCGGCAATCGGGGCATTTGCCGTTCCAGGCCATCACGTTCTCTCCCTTTCTTTTTTACTTCAGAATTCCGGATCTGCGGCGCGATTGTGCTCCAGCAGGGCGCGGGCCATGTCCATCATGTGCATCAACGCGTAGGTCAGTTCGCGCTGGCTGCCATGCTGGTGGCTGGCAGTTTCCTGCGCGGTGGCGGCGGCGCAGCGCAGCAGGGCGATGGCATGTTCCTGGGCCTGGTCGCTCGTGACGCTCTCGTGCAGGGTCCAGATCTTGTTGTCCAGGGTAGGGCGCTGTGGCTTGGGATTGAGGTAGTAGTCGAGGGCGCGGCGGGCGGCTTCGCTGTCGAGATCTGTTTCGTCGTTTTTCGGTGGTTTCATCGCGATACCTTGTGATTTCCCTTTAAACACAATGGAATCAGAGGATAGGTCAATCTGTACTGATTATGATCAAATAAATAATTCAGATTGTGTATTGCTGCGGATAATACAGTCCGTATTGTTTCCGCTCATGGAAAACTGGAACGCATTTCTCAAGCGCTACAAGCGCGAACACAACCTCAGCCAGCTGAAGCTGGCCGAACGGCTGGGCATGACTCAGGGTGGCGTGGGTCATTGGCTACGTGGCACGCGGCGGCCGACGCTGGAAACCATAAACGAAAAGCTCGAGAAACTTGGCCTGGTGTTTCTGGAAGCACAAGTCATGGTGGTAGAGCGTGACATCTTGCGCGAAGCCCCTGGGCGCTATGCGGTCGAGCCCCCGGTATCAGCCCAAGCGCTGCTTTATGCAAGCTTCCGCTTCCCGGTTCTGACCTGGGCTGACTTGCAGGGGCCTTTGCCTGAAGCGGGCAAATGCCACGAACAGACGGATTACATGCCCGCAGGCAATGCGTTCTGGCTAGTGGTGGAAAACGACTCGATGAATGCAGCCAGTGGCAAGAGCGTGCCTGAGGGCATGCGAGTGCTGGTGGACACGGGCCTGCAGGCAGAACCCGGCAGGTTGGTGATTGCGCGGCAGCCGGGGCGGCCTGCAGTGTTGCGGCAGTTGGTCGAGGAGGGTGGCGACAAGATGCTCAAACCGTTGAATACGCGCTATCCGACAATCCTGTGTGAAGAGGGCTGCGAGTTCCTGGGGGTGGTCGTGCGGGTGCATGGGGCCTTCTAGATAGCCGGCGCTGCTGCGCAGCCCATCGCCAAGCGGGGCTCCCACAAGTACGGTGCCGATCTCAAGCATTGCGCTGGCCCTGTGGGAGCGGGTTCACCCGCGAAGAATCCAACGCGGTTTATGGCACCGGCTTTGCCGGTGTTCGCGGGCATGCCCGCTCCCACAGTGATCGCGCAAACTTTCGCCGTCCGAGCTAGGCGGTGGACCCCGCTTACCTCACTCAGCCAGCTCGACCAGCACCGTCCCTTCGCTGACCATATCCCCTTCCTGGCAGAACAACGCCTTCACCGTCCCGCCATGCGGCGCACGAATGCTGTGTTCCATCTTCATGGCCTCCAGCACCACCAGTGCCGTACCGGCTTCAACCACCTGCCCCGGCTCGACGAGCACCCGCACGATGCTACCGTTCATGGGCGCACCCAGGCCGCCTTGATGGCCATGGCTGGCCTCGGCTTCGGCAATCGGGTCGAAGGCCTGAATGGCGTGCATCTCGCCATCCCAGTGCAGGTACAGCGTGCCGTCGCGGCGAATCGCCAAATGCTGGCGGCGCACACCTGCCTCATCGTGCACCAGTTGCTCGCCCACTAACTGCCAGGTGGACGCAGCGCTGCGCTCCAGTGCAACCGCCTGGTCCTGCCCGCCGCTCAACAGGTGCAGGCTGCTGCGTGCCGGCAGGCCCAAGCGCAGGCCGTTGTGCGCACCCCATGGCGAACTGCGGTCGTCATCGCGCTGATGCCCGGGCTGGCTTTGCAGCCAGGCTTCGGCTGCCGCCTCCCAGAAGCCCGCCGGCAGCGCACCTGGCGCTGGCAGCAGCACGTCCTGGTGGCGTGGAATGAATCCGGTGTCCAGCTCTGCCGCCGCAAACGCAGGGTGGGCCAAAATGCGGCGCAGGAAGGCAATGTTGGTCTTCAACCCGCCAATCGCAAACTCGTCTAGCATGGCCAGCAAGCGCAGGCGTGCCTGTTCGCGGTTTTCACCCCAGGCAATCAGCTTGCCCAGCATCGGGTCATAGAACGGCGACACCACGTCGCCTTCGCTGACCCCGCTGTCCACCCGCCGACCCTCGCCAGGCGCCGATTCCCGGTACAGCGCCAGTTTGCCGGTAGCCGGCAGGAACTCGTTGGCCGGGTCCTCGGCGTACAACCGCACTTCGATGGCATGGCCGATCAACGGCACCTGCTCCTGGGTGATCGGCAGGGGCTCGCCGCAGGCCACGCGGATCTGCCAGGCCACCAGGTCCAGGCCGGTAATGGCCTCGGTGACCGGGTGTTCCACCTGCAGGCGGGTGTTCATCTCCATGAAGAAGAACTCGCCACGGGCATCCAGCAGGAACTCCACGGTGCCGGCACCCACGTAACCGATCGCCTGAGCCGCACGCACCGCTGCTTCGCCCATGGCCCGGCGCAGTTCGGGAGACAGACCAGGGGCAGGGGCCTCTTCTACCACTTTCTGGTGGCGGCGCTGAATGGAGCAGTCGCGTTCGTTGAGGTACAGGCAGTTGCCGTGCTGGTCGGCAAACACCTGAATTTCCACATGGCGCGGCTTGAGCACGTATTTTTCCACCAGCATGCGCGCATCGCCGAACGATGACTGCGCTTCACGCTGGGCTGAGGCCAGGGCGTCGGCCAGTTGGCTTTCTTCCTCGACCACTTTCATGCCCTTGCCGCCGCCGCCAGCGCTGGCCTTGAGCAGCACTGGGTAGCCGATGCGTTCGGCGGAGGCGCGGAAGGTGTCCAGGTCCTGGGCTTCGCCGTGGTAGCCCGGCACCAGCGGTACACCTGCGGCTTCCATCAGCGCTTTGGCCGCCGACTTGCTGCCCATGGCGTCGATGGCGCTGGCCGGTGGGCCGAGAAAGATCAGCCCGGCCTGTTCAATTGCCCGGGCGAAGCCTGCGTTCTCGGAAAGGAAACCATAGCCCGGGTGAATGGCTTGGGCACCGCTGGCCTTGGCAGCGGCCAGCAGCTTGTCGACCAGCAGGTAGCTTTCGGCGGCCTTGGTACCGCCCAGGTCAACGCGGATATCCGCTTCGCGGCTGTGCCGGGCGTCGCGGTCGGTTGCGCTGTGCACGGCGACAGTGGTCAGGCCCATGGCCTTGGCGGTGCGCATGATGCGGCAGGCGATTTCGCCACGGTTGGCGACCAGCAGGGTGGTCAAAGCGGGGCGGCTCATGGGCGCGGTTCCTTCTTGTCATCGGTTTGCCAGGCGGGGCGGCGTTTTTCCAGGAAAGCGCGCAGGCCCTCCTGGCCTTCGGCGCTGACGCGGATGCGGGCAATGGTGTTTTCGCAGTAGCGACGCAGGGCTGGGCTGAGTTCGCCGTCGTCCACTTCGCGCAGCAAGTCCTTGGTGGCGCGCAAGGCTTGCGGGCTGTTCTGCAGCAGGTTGTTCACCCACGCTTCGACCTGGGCGTCCAGCTCACTGGCCGGATACACCTCGGCCAGCAGCCCCAGCTCGCGGGCCCGTACGCCACTGAAACGCTCGGCGGTAAGGGCGTAGCGGCGCGCGGCACGCTCGCCAATGGCCTTGACCACAAACGGGCTGATGACTGCCGGGGCCAAGCCGATGCGAACTTCCGACAGGCACAATTGGGCATCTTCGGCGCCGATGGCCATGTCGCAGCAGCTGATCAGGCCCAGCGCGCCGCCAAAGGCGGCACCTTGCACCACGGCAAGGGTAGGGGCCTTGAGGCGGTGCAGGGCGTACATCAGTTCGCCCAGTTCGTGGGCGTCATCCAGGTTGGTGTTGAAGTCCAGCTGCGCCGACTGCTGCATCCAGGCCAGGTCGGCACCGGCGCTGAAGTGCCGGCCACGGCCGCGCAGCAGCACAAAGCGCAGGCTTGCGTCTTCGGCCAGTCGGTCGATGGCGACGATCAGCTCGCGGATCATCTGCGCGTTGAAGGCGTTGTTCTTGTCCTCGCGGCTCAGCCACAGGGTGGCGAAGCCGCGTGGGTCGCGGGTTACTTCAAGGGTGCTGAAATCGCTCATGGGTCACATCCGGAAAATGCCGAAGCGGCTCTGTTCGATCGGAGCGTTCAGTGCGGCAGACAATGCCAGGCCGAGCACATCGCGCGTTTGTGCCGGGTCGATAACGCCGTCGTCCCACAGGCGGGCGCTGGAATAGTAGGGGTGGCCCTGGTGCTCGTACTGGTCGAGGATCGGTTGCTTGAGCCGGGCCTCGTCCTCGGCACTGAAGGGCTGGCCGCTGCGCTCGCTTTGCTCGCGCTTGACCTGCGCCAGCACGCCAGCGGCCTGCTCGGCGCCCATCACGCCAATGCGTGCGTTGGGCCACATCCACAGAAAGCGCGGGTCGTAGGCGCGGCCGCACATGCCGTAGTTGCCGGCACCAAAGCTGCCACCGATGATCACCGTGAACTTTGGCACCTGGGCGCAGGCCACGGCGGTGACCAGCTTGGCGCCGTGCTTGGCGATGCCGCCTTCTTCGTACTTCTTGCCTACCATGAAGCCGGTGATGTTCTGCAGGAACAGCAGCGGAATACCACGCTGGCAGGCCAGCTCGATGAAGTGCGCGCCTTTTTGCGCGGCTTCGGCAAAGAGGATGCCGTTGTTGGCCAGGATCGCCACCGGGTAGCCGTGCAGGTGGGCGAAGCCGCACACCAGGGTGGTGCCGAACAGTGCCTTGAACTCATCGAATACCGAGCCATCGACCAGCCGCGCGATCACCTCGCGCACGTCGAACGGTTGCTTGGCATCCGCCGGTACCACCCCATACAGCTCGTCGGCGGCGTACAGCGGCGCCACCGGTGCCAGGCGCTGCAGCTTGCCCAGCTTGTGCCAGTTGAGGTTGGCCACACTGCGCCGGGCGATGGCCAGGGCGTGCTCGTCGTTATCCGCATAGTGGTCGGCCACGCCGCTGGTGCGGCAATGTACATCGGCGCCACCCAGGTCTTCGGCGCTCACCACTTCACCAGTGGCGGCTTTTACCAGCGGCGGGCCGGCGAGGAAGATGGTTGCCTGCTGGCGTACCATGATCGCTTCGTCGGCCATGGCCGGTACGTAGGCGCCGCCAGCTGTGCACGAGCCCATCACCACGGCGATCTGGGGGATGCCCTGGGCGCTCATGTTGGCCTGGTTGAAGAAGATCCGCCCGAAATGCTCGCGGTCGGGGAACACTTCGTCCTGGCGCGGCAGGTTGGCGCCGCCCGAATCCACCAGGTAGATGCACGGCAGGCGGTTCTGCTGGGCGATGGTTTGCGCACGCAGGTGCTTCTTGACCGTCAGTGGGTAGTACGAACCGCCTTTGACCGTGGCGTCGTTGGCCACGATCATGCATTCCACGCCTTCGACGCGGCCGATGCCGGCGATCACGCCAGCGGCGGGCACGTCTTCGCCGTATACCTCATGGGCAGCCAGTTGGCCGATTTCGAGGAATGGCGAGCCCGGGTCCAGCAGGCGGTCGATGCGCTCGCGCGGCAGCAGCTTGCCACGCGAGGTGTGCCGCTCCTGGGCTTTGGGCCCGCCGCCCTGGGCCACCTGGGCGAGCAGGCCGCGCAGGGCCTGGACCTGTTCGAGCATGGCCGCGCTGTTGTCGGCGAACTCCGTCGAACGCGGGTTGATCTGGGTGTGCAAGGTAGCCATGTGCGCCCGTCCTTTATGCTCAGCGGGTTTCGTTGAACAGCTCGCGGCCAATCAGCATCCGGCGGATTTCGCTGGTGCCGGCACCGATTTCGTACAGCTTGGCATCGCGCAGCAGGCGGCCCGCCGGGAACTCATTGATATAGCCATTGCCACCAAGAATCTGGACCGCCTCCAGGGCCATCTGCGTGGCGCGTTCGGCGGTGTACAAGATGACCCCGGCGGCGTCCTTGCGCGTGGTTTCGCCACGGTCGCAGGCTTGGGCAACGGCATACAGGTAGGCGCGGCTGGCGTTCAGTTGGGTGTACATGTCAGCGATCTTGCCCTGGATCAGCTGGAATTCGCCGATGCTCTGGCCGAACTGCTTGCGGTCGTGAATGTAGGGCACCACCAGGTCCATGCAGCTTTGCATGATGCCGGTCGGGCCACCGGACAGCACGACGCGCTCGTAATCCAGGCCGCTCATCAGCACGCGCACGCCGCCGTTGAGCTGGCCAAGGATGTTTTCTGCCGGCACTTGCACGTCATCGAAGAACAGTTCGCAGGTGTTGGACCCGCGCATGCCCAGCTTGTCGAACTTGTTGCTGCGGCTGAAACCTTTCCAGTCCCGTTCGACGATGAACGCGGTAATGCCGTGGGCGCCCTTGTCCAGGTCGGTCTTGGCGTAGATCACGTAGGTGTTGGCGTCGGGGCCGTTGGTGATCCAGGTCTTGCTGCCGTTGAGCACGTAGTGATCGCCGCGCTTTTCGGCGCGCAGCTTCATCGAGACTACGTCGGAGCCGGCGTTCGGCTCGCTCATGGCCAGCGCACCGATGTGCTCGCCGCTGATCAGCTTGGGCAGGTACTTGAGCTTCTGCTCATGGGTGCCGTTGCGGTTGATCTGGTTGACGCACAGGTTGGAGTGGGCGCCGTACGACAGTGCCACCGAGGCCGAGGCACGGCTGATTTCTTCCATCGACACTACATGGGCCAGGTAGCCCAGGCCGGCGCCGCCGTACTCTTCCGACACCGTGATGCCCAGCAGGCCCATGTCGCCAAACTTGCGCCACATATCGGCGGGGAACAGGTTGTCATGGTCGATTTGCGCAGCGCGTGGGGCCAGTTCGGCGGCGACGAAGGTGCGCACCTGGTCGCGGAGCATGTCGATGGTTTCGCCCAGGGCGAAGTTCAGGGAGGGGTAATGCATGCTGGGGCACCTTCTTGTTCTTGAAATTGGGTTACATCGGCGCTTATGGACTCACCGCCCGCTCCCACAAGGGTCGACGTCAAGCCATAGGTCAGATGTCGTTCATCACCTTTACGTTAACGTAAACCTGCCTGGTGTGACTGTCAATCTACTCATCACCTTTACGTAAACGTAAATCTGCGCCAGAGTATTCCCGCTTGCTTCAGTCGTGCCCAGAACAACCACAAGAAGGGACACCCATGAGTCAACCGAGCTATACCCGCGGTCGCCAGGACCAACCCTTGCTGACCCAGACCATCGGCCAGGCCTTCGATGCCACGGTGGCTCGCTGTGCCGATGGCGAGGCGCTGGTGTCGCGCCACCAGGGCTTGCGCTACAGCTGGCGGCAGTTGGCCGAACAGGTCGAAGTGCATGCCCGTGCGCTGATGGCCCTGGGCGTGAACACCGGCGACCGTGTCGGCATCTGGTCGCCCAACTGCGCCCAGTGGTGCATTCTGCAGTTGGCCAGTGCCAAGGTCGGCGCCATCCTGGTCAACATCAACCCGGCCTATCGCGTGGGCGAACTGGACTATGTGTTGCGTCAGTCCGGCTGTCGCTGGCTGGTGTGCGCCGATGCCTTCAAGGCGTCTGATTATCACGCCATGGTCCAGGAGCTGGTGCCAGAATTGGCCAGTACCACGCCCGGTGAACTGGCCAGTCCGCGCCTGCCTGAGTTGCGCGGCGTGATCAGCCTGGCCGCCAACCCGCCTGCCGGCTTCCTGCCTTGGCACGCATTGGCCGAGCGGGCAGGGCAGACATCGACCGATGCCTGTACTGCCCGCCAGCAAAGCCTGCAATTCGACCAGCCGGTGAATATCCAGTACACCTCCGGCACCACCGGTGCGCCCAAGGGCGCCACGCTCAGCCACTACAACATCCTCAACAACGGCTTCATGGTCGGCGAGAGCCTGGGCCTGACGGCCCGCGATCGCATGGTAATCCCGGTGCCGCTTTACCACTGCTTCGGCATGGTCATGGCCAACCTCGGCTGCATCACCCACGGCAGCACCATGATCTACCCCAACGACGCCTTCGACGCCGAGCTCACCCTGCGCGCCGTGGCCGAGGAGCGTGCCAGTATCCTGTACGGCGTGCCGACCATGTTCATCGCGATGCTCGATCACCCCTCGCGTGCGCAGATGGACCTGTCAAGCCTGCGCAGCGGCATCATGGCCGGTGCCACCTGCCCGATCGAAGTGATGCGTAGGGTCATCGACCAGATGCACATGGCAGAAGTGCAGATCGCCTACGGCATGACCGAAACCAGCCCGGTGTCGCTGCAGACCGGCCCGGACGATGACCTGGAGCTGCGCGTGACCACCGTCGGCCGTACCCAGCCGCAGCTGGAAAACAAGCTGGTAGCCGCCGATGGCTGCATCGTCGCGCGCGGTGAGATCGGCGAGTTGTGCACCCGCGGCTACAGTGTGATGCTTGGTTACTGGGACAACCCCCAAGCCACGGCGGACGCCATCGACCCGGCCGGGTGGATGCACTCGGGCGACCTGGCGGTGATGGATGAGCACGGTTATGTGCGTATCGTCGGGCGCAACAAGGACATGATCATTCGCGGCGGCGAGAATATTTACCCGCGTGAGCTGGAGGAGTTCTTCTACACCCACCCGGCAGTGGCTGATGCGCAGGTGATCGGCATTCCGTGCAGCCGCTATGGCGAGGAGATTGTGGCCTGGATCAAGCTGCATCCCGGGCACCACGCCACGGTCGAGGAACTGCAGGGTTGGTGCAAGGGACGCATCGCACATTTCAAAGTGCCGCGGCATATCCGCTTTGTTGACGAATACCCGATGACGGTGACGGGCAAGGTGCAAAAATTCCGCATGCGGGAGATCAGCGTGGCGGAGATCTCGGCGCTATCTGCAGGTTGATGCGTTGGCTTGGCTGGCCTCTCGGCAGATTTACCCGCCCACAGACCAGCCAATGCTGCATAAAAACCTTGTCTATCCTTAAGCCTTTACCGGTGGCTCCTGGCTCGGCGGGTCACCCACCGTCGGCGGCATGGTTGGCTTGATCGGCAGCTCGTCCGGCTCTTTTTCCGGCACGGGCGGTGGCAAGCTGGGGTCGTCGATGTTGGGATCGGGGGTTTCCGGTGGAATGGGAATGTTCATGGCCTGACCTCGCGTGGGTGGAATGAAGAGGTGCTGCAGGCTCTGACCGCTGGCAGCTGCCGTTCGCTCAATTTTTTTGAACCCCACGCCTGTGCCCGGCTCTGAACCCTTACCGCCACCAGCCTGAGGGAGCAAGGTCGATGTCACGTAACGAGCCCTTTGAAAGCGTGCCCATGGCGAACGATCACCCCGAACAGGCCATCAGCCTGTCCCAGGCGCTGTTGGCGCCGCGTGTCGTGATCGAAGACACCCAACCGGTGCTCGACGCCGGCACCTTTGCCGCCAAGGCCATCAGCGGCCAGCCTGTGGCGGTCAGCACCAAGGTGTACAGCGACGGCCACGACCGCCTGGCCGTGATGCTCAACTGGCGTCAGGCCAACAGCCGCCGCTGGCATTGCGTGCCCATGCACTCGCCGGGCAACGACCTGTGGCTGGCAGAATTCACCCCCACCGAGCTTGGCCCACACCTGTTCAGCATCGAGGCCTGGGTCGACCCGTTCGCCACTTATAGCCACGATCTGGAGAAAAAGTACAACGCCGGCGTCGAGGTACAGCTCGAACTGGAAGAGGGCCGCTTGATGCTGGGCAAAGGCATCGAACTGTGCAGCGGCGCCGTGCGTGAGGAGCTCGAAGCGGTACAGCAGCGCCTCGCGGAGCTGGATAGCGACGGGCAGGTGGCGCTGTTCCTGGGCCCTGATGTTGCACACCTGATGAGCGAAGCCGGGCACCGCAGCTACCTGGCCCGCAGCTGTGAATTCCCCATTGATGTCGACCGCCCGGCTGCGCAGTTCGCCAGTTGGTACGAGCTGTTCCCCCGCTCGATCACTGACGACCCACAGCGCCACGGCACCTTCAACGACGTGCACCAACGCCTGCCAATGATCCGTGACATGGGCTTCGACGTGCTGTACTTCCCGCCCATCCACCCCATCGGCATGCAGCACCGCAAGGGCCGCAACAACGCCCTCAAGGCCGAGCCCGGCGACCCTGGCAGCCCGTATGCGATTGGCAGTGCCGAAGGCGGCCATGACGCCATCCATCCGCAACTGGGCACCCGCGAAGACTTCCGTCGACTGGTGGCTGCCGCTGCCGAGCATGGCCTGGAAATCGCGCTGGATTTCGCCATTCAGTGCTCGCAGGACCACCCATGGCTCAAAGAGCACCCCGGCTGGTTCAGCTGGCGCCCCGACGGCACCATTCGCTACGCCGAGAACCCGCCGAAAAAGTACCAGGACATCGTCAACGTCGATTTCTACGCCCCGGACGCCGTCCCTTCGCTGTGGCTGGCGCTGCGCGACGTGGTGGTCGGCTGGGTAGAGGAGGGCGTGAAAACCTTCCGCGTCGACAACCCGCACACTAAACCACTGCCATTCTGGCAATGGCTGATTGCCAATGTGCGCAGCCAGCACCCCGACGTCATCTTCCTTGCCGAAGCGTTCACCCGGCCGGCGATGATGGCGCGCCTGGGTAAGGTTGGCTACGCGCAAAGCTATACCTACTTCACTTGGCGCAACCACAAGCAGGAACTGCGCGAGTATTTCGAGCAGCTAAACCAGCCGCCATGGAGCCAGTGCTACCGGCCGAACTTTTTCGTCAATACGCCGGATATCAACCCGTTCTTCCTGCACACTTCTGGTCGCGCCGGCTTCCTTATCCGCGCCGCGCTGGCAACCATGGGCTCGGGCCTGTGGGGCATGTACTCAGGCTTCGAACTGTGCGAAAGCGCGCCGTTGCCGGGCAAGGAGGAGTACCTGGATTCGGAGAAATACCAGATCCGCCCGCGCGATTTCACCCAGCCTGGCAACATCATTGCCGAGATCGCCCAGCTCAACCGTATTCGCCGGCAGAACCGCGCCTTGCAAACGCACCTGGGCGTGGCGTTTTTCAACTGCTGGAACGACAACATCCTGTACTTCGCCAAGCGTACGCCTGAGCGCGACAACTACATCCTGGTGGCTATCTGCCTCGACCCGCACAACGCCCAAGAGGCGCATTTCGAGCTGCCGCTTTGGGAGCTAGGCCTGGATGACGACGCCGACACCCAGGGCGAAGACCTGATGAACGGCCACCGCTGGACCTGGCATGGCAAGACCCAGTTCATGCGCATCGAACCCTGGCACCAGCCATTCGGGATCTGGCGCATCGAAAAAGCCCGTTAACAACGCTCAAACTGTGCCCCCTGTAGGAGCGGGTTTAGCCGCGAACACCGGCGAAGCCGGTGCCATGCACCGCGGCGTCATCTTCGCGGGTAAACCCGCCACAGGGATCGAGCAAGCTCGGATGTCTGTGCATGCAATTGAAAGGAGTCACCCATGGCCAAGCGTTCACGCCCGGCAGCCTTCATCGATGACCCGCTGTGGTACAAGGACGCCGTCATCTACCAGTTGCACATCAAGTCGTTCTTCGACTCGAACAACGACGGCATCGGCGATTTTGCAGGCCTGATCAGCAAGCTGGACTACATCGCCGAGCTGGGCGTCAATACCCTGTGGCTGCTGCCGTTCTACCCTTCGCCGCGGCGCGACGACGGCTATGACATCGCCGAATACAAGGCCGTGCATCCCGACTACGGCAGCATGGCCGATGCCCGGCGCTTTATCAGCGAGGCACACAAGCGCGGCTTGCGGGTAATTACCGAACTGGTGATCAACCACACCAGCGATCAGCACCCCTGGTTCCAGCGTGCCCGCCACGCCAAGCGCGGTAGCAAGACGCGCGACTTCTACGTGTGGTCGGACGACGACCAGAAATACGACGGCACGCGGATCATCTTCCTCGACACCGAAAAGTCCAACTGGACCTGGGATCCGGTCGCCGGCCAGTATTTCTGGCACCGCTTCTACTCGCACCAGCCAGACCTCAACTTCGACAACCCGCTGGTGCTCAAGGCGGTGATCGGGGTGATGCGCTTCTGGCTGGACCTGGGTGTGGATGGCTTGCGCCTGGATGCCATCCCTTACCTGATCGAACGCGACGGCACCAACAACGAGAACCTCGCCGAAACCCACGCTGTGCTCAAGGCAATCCGCGCTGAAATCGACGCCAATTACCCCGACCGCATGTTGCTTGCCGAGGCCAACCAGTGGCCGGAAGATACCCGGCCTTACTTTGGCGAAGGTGATGGCGACGAGTGCCACATGGCCTTCCATTTTCCGCTGATGCCGCGCATGTACATGGCCCTGGCCATGGAAGACCGTTTCCCGATCACCGACATCCTGCGCCAGACGCCGGAGATCCCGGCCAACTGCCAATGGGCAATTTTTCTGCGCAACCACGATGAGCTGACCCTGGAAATGGTCACCGACCGAGAGCGCGACTACCTGTGGAACTACTACGCCGAAGACCGCCGCGCGCGCATCAACCTGGGCATTCGGCGGCGCCTGGCGCCGCTGCTGCAGCGTGACCGTCGGCGTATAGAGCTGCTCACCAGCCTGTTGCTGTCGATGCCGGGCACGCCAACCCTGTACTACGGTGACGAGCTGGGCATGGGCGACAACATCTACCTCGGTGACCGCGACGGCGTGCGTACGCCCATGCAGTGGTCGCCCGACCGCAACGGTGGTTTCTCCCGCGCCGACCCGCAGCGCCTGGTGCTGCCGCCGATCATGGACCCGCTGTACGGCTACCAGACGGTAAACGTCGAGGCCCAGAGCCATGACCCGCACTCGCTGCTGAACTGGACCCGGCGCATGCTGGCCGTGCGCAAGCAGCAGAAGGCCTTTGGCCGCGGCAGCCTGCGAACCCTTACCCCCAGCAACCGGCGCATTCTTGCGTACATCCGCGAGTACACCGATGCCGATGGCAACACCGAGGTCATCCTGTGCGTGGCCAACGTGTCCCGCGCCGCCCAGGCTGCCGAACTGGAATTGTCACAATACGCCGACAAAGTACCGGTGGAGATGCTCGGCGGCAGCGCCTTCCCGCCCATTGGGCAACTGCCGTTCCTGTTGACGCTGCCACCCTATGCCTTTTACTGGTTCCTGCTGGCCTCCCACGACCGCATGCCCAGTTGGCACATCCAGGCCACCGAGGGGTTACCCGAATTGACTACACTGGTATTGCGCAAGCGCATGGAAGAACTGCTGGAAGCACCCGCCCGCGAAACCCTGCAAACCACCATCCTGCCGCAATACCTGCCCAAGCGGCGCTGGTTCGCCGGCAAGGAAGGGCCCATCGACCAGGTGCGCCTGTGCTACGGCGTGCGCTTCGCTACCGCCACCACGCCCGTACTGCTCAGCGAAATCGAGGTGCTTGGCGGGGGGACGGCCAACCACTACCAGCTGCCGTTTGGCCTGCTGCCCGAAGACCAGATCAACACAGCGCTGCCGCAGCAGCTGGCCTTGTCGCGGGTGCGCCGTGCCCATCAGGTTGGCCTGATTACCGATGCCTTCGTGCTCGAACCGTTTATCCGCGCGGTGCTGCACGCCTGCCAGAATGGCCTGCGCCTGCCCTGTGGCAGCGGCGCGGGCGAGCTGCGTTTCGAGTGCACCGACCTGCTGGCGGCCCTTGGGTTGAACGATGAAAGTGCAGTGCGCTACCTCAGCGCCGAGCAGTCCAACAGCTCGGTGGTGATCGGTGACAGCGTGGTGCTCAAGCTGATCCGCCGGGTCAACCCAGGCATTCACCCAGAACTGGAAATGAGTGCCTACCTGACCGCCGCCGGCTTTGCCAATATCTCGCCATTGCTTGCCTGGGTCAGCCGGGTGGACGAGCAGAATGCCCCCCACCTGCTGATGATCGCCCAGGGCTACCTGAGCAACCAGGGCGATGCCTGGGCCTGGACCCAGAACACCCTGGAGCGGGCCATCCGCGACCAGATGGCGCCGGCTGGCGGCGATGCCGAGGTACACACCGATGCGTTGGAGGAACTCACCGGCTTTGCCGCCTTGTTCGGCCAACGCCTGGGCGAGATGCACCTGTTGCTGGCCGCGCCGACCGACGATGAGGCCTTTCGCCCACGCCCCAGCGATGCTGACGACAGCCAGCGCTGGGGTGCGCAGATCAGCGCCGAACTGACCCACGCCCTCGACCTGTTGGCCCAGCACCGTGACGCTCTCGACAGCGACAGCCAGGCCCTGATCGACGACCTGCAGCAACAGCGCGATGGCCTGGCCCAGCACATCGCTAGCCTGGCGGACCAGGCTGAGGGCGGCCTGCTGATGCGGGTGCACGGCGACCTGCACCTGGGCCAGGTGCTGGTGGTGCAGGGTGACGCCTACCTGATCGATTTCGAGGGTGAACCGTCACGTCCACTGCAAGAGCGCCGGGCAAAACACAGCCCGTACAAGGATGTCAGCGGCGTGTTGCGTTCCTTCGACTATGCTGCTGCGATGATCCTGCGCAGCGCGTCTGCGGTCGACCTTTCCGGCCCAGCGCAGCAGGCGCGTCAGCGGGTCGCCCGGCAGTACCTGCACCAGTCGCGCCACGCCTTCGTCGAAGCCTACGGCCTGGCCACCGCCGCCATGCCCCATGCCTGGAAAATGGCCGACGGCGAGCGCGCGGCACTGGAATTGTTCTGCCTGGAAAAGGCCGCCTACGAGATCACATATGAAGCCGAAAACCGTCCGACCTGGCTGGCCGTGCCTTTGCATGGCCTGCATGGACTGATCAGTACCTGGGGAGAGTCATAGATGAATGCAACCACGCGTGAAAACGGCGGCCTTCGGCAACGGGACCTGGATGCCCTGGCCCGCGCCGAACACGCCGATCCTTTTGCAGTACTCGGCCCCCATGGCGATGGCAAGGGCGGTGTGTTTATCCGCGCCTTCCTGCCCAATGCCCTGAATGCACGGGTGCTGGCGCGCGATGATGGGCGCGTGCTGGCTGAAATGGTGCAAGGTGCAGTTCCGGGATTGTTCACGGCGCACCTGGATGATGCGCAGGCCTATCTGCTGCAAATCGGCTGGGCCGGCGGCGAGCAAATCACCGAAGACCCTTACAGCTTTGGCCCGCAATTGGGCGACATGGACTTGCACCTGTTCGCCGAGGGCAACCACCGCGACTTGTCCGGGCGCTTTGGTGCCCAGCCGATCCAGGTCGATGGCATCGATGGCGTGTGTTTCTCGGTGTGGGCGCCGAATGCCCGGCGGGTATCGGTGGTGGGTGATTTCAACAACTGGGACGGCCGCCGCCACCCCATGCGCCTGCGCCACGGCGCGGGGGTGTGGGAGCTGTTCGTGCCGCGCCTGGGCGTGGGCGAAACCTACAAGTTCGAGGTGCTGGGCAAGGACGGGATACTGCCACTCAAAGCAGACCCGCTGGCCCGCGCTACCGAATTGCCGCCCAGCACCGCGTCCAAGGTGGCCGGTGAGCTCAGCCATGCGTGGCAGGACCACGACTGGATGGCACAACGCGCCCAGCGCCATGGTTACAATGCCCCCCTGTCGATTTACGAACTGCACCCGGGGTCATGGCGCTGCGAGCTGGACGAGGCAGGCGAAGTCGGGCGCTACTACAACTGGCGCGAGCTGGCCGAGCGGCTGGTGCCCTACGTGCAGGAGCTGGGCTTTACCCATATCGAGTTGCTACCGATCATGGAGCACCCGTTTGGCGGCTCGTGGGGCTATCAGCCACTGTCGATGTTCGCGCCCACCTCGCGCTACGGCAGTGCCGAGGACTTTGCCGCGTTCATCGATGCCTGCCACCAAGGCGGCATAGGCGTGCTCCTGGACTGGGTGCCGGCGCATTTCCCCACCGACGAACACGGCCTGGCCCGCTTCGACGGCACCGCGCTGTACGAATACGACAACCCCCTGGAGGGCTACCACCAGGACTGGAACACGCTGATCTACAACCTGGGCCGCAACGAAGTGCGCGGCTTCATGATGGCCTCGGCGCTGCACTGGTTGAAGCACTTCCACATTGACGGCCTGCGGGTCGATGCGGTGGCCTCGATGCTGTACCGCGACTACTCGCGCAAGGCTGGCGAATGGGTGCCTAACCGCTACGGCGGGCGCGAGAACCTGGAGGCTATCGACTTCATTCGCCACCTCAACGGCGTGGCTGCCGTCGAGGCCCCTGGTGCACTGATCATTGCCGAAGAATCCACCGCCTGGCCCGGCGTCAGCCAGCCGACCCAGCAGGGCGGCCTGGGCTTTGCCTACAAGTGGAACATGGGCTGGATGCATGACACCCTGCATTACATCCAGAACGACCCGGTGCATCGCGCCCACCACCACAACGAGATGAGTTTCGGGCTGATCTATGCCTATTCCGAGCATTTCATCCTGCCCATCTCCCATGACGAAGTGGTGCATGGCAAGCACTCGCTGATCGACAAGATGCCCGGCGACCGCTGGCAGAAATTTGCCAACTTGCGTGCCTACCTCACCTTCATGTGGGCGCACCCTGGCAAGAAGTTGCTGTTCATGGGTTGCGAGTTCGGCCAGTGGCGTGAGTGGGACCATGACAGCGAACTGGACTGGTACCTGTTGCAGTACCCCGAGCACCAAGGTGTGCAACGCCTGGTGGGCGACCTCAATCGCCTGTACCGTGAGGTGCCGGCGCTGCATGAGCAGGATTGCCAGCCGCAGGGCTTCCAGTGGCTGATCGGTGACGACGCGCAAAACAGCGTGTACGCCTGGTTGCGCTGGAGCAGCAGTGGCGAGCCGGTGCTGGTGGTGGCCAACTTCACCCCGGTGCCGCGTGAGGGCTACCGCATTGGCGTGCCGTTTGGCGAGCGCTGGCAGGAGCTGCTGAACAGCGATGCCGAGCTGTATGCAGGGTCCAACGTGGGCAACTTGGGCGCTGTAACCAGTGAGGCAGTGGCCAGCCATGGGCAGCCATTGTCGCTGGCCCTTAATTTGCCGCCGCTTGGCGTGTTGATAATGAAACCGGCCTGACGTTTTGCCTGCACTGGCCTCTTCGCGGGCATGCCCGCTCCCACAGGGATTGCACAATGTTCGTTCCTGTGCTGTCGCTGTGGGAGCGGGCGTGCCCGCGAAAGGGCCGGGCTTGGCTACCAGCGCATCCGCACCCCAAGGCTGCCAATCAGCCCGTTCAGGTCATTGTCATCCACATCACTGCTGTAATCGGCGCTGACAAACAGGGCCACAGAAGGCGTGACACGCGCCACCAGCCCCAAGCCCAGCTCTACCGTGGTCGAGTAGCGCGAGCTGGAGATCTTGTCGACCTGGTCCAGCTTCACTTCATCGGCATTGCTGAAGTCGTACCACACGTTCGTCCGCACATAGGGTTCGATGGGCATGCCGCGCACTTCGTAGCGCCCGGACAATTTTGCACCCACCCGGCCGCTCCAGCTCGGCTGGCTGTCGAAGGCTTGCAGGGTTTCTTCCTGCACCTGGTTGCCGGGGAAGAACTGCTGGTTGATCAACTGTGCCTGGGGTTCGATTACCCAGTTGCCACTCAGGCGGATCGGGTAGCCGCCTTCCACCGAAAAGGTCATCGCATGGCCGCTTTCGTCAAGGCGTTGGCCGTTTTCGCCCCGGCCCAGCACATCGATCCGCGAACCCATGGCCACGGCATCCAGGTGCCAGCCCTGTTCATGGGTCATGCTCCAGTACACGCCCAGGCTTTCCCCGCTCAGGTTCACCGCATTGCGCTGCTTGTCGCCCAGCAGTGGGCGTATGCCGTTGAAGCTGCTCTGCAGGTTGTTGTGCCCTACGAAAACCCCTGCGCGGTGCACATTGCCCGCTGCAGTTTCACGCACGAACAGGTCCGGGCCGATCACCAGTTGCTGGCTGGGTGCCTCCAGCTGGTCTGGGGGTTGTGTACCCATGCGGGCGTTGGTCGGGAAAAACTGCGCCCACTGGCTGGCGATCATGTCCGGCGCCGCCTGCCCGTGCCGCGCGCTCATCGTTTGCGAAAACGCATTCAGGGTACCGATACTCAAACCACTGGCGCTGGCCGGGTCTAGCGACAGCTGCGGCATCGCTGGCTGTTGCAGAAAACCGGGCGAGGTGGGGTCACCCTGCAGTTCGTACGCGAAAGTTTCCACCGGGGTTGCCAGAAGCAGCGACGTGGAAACCGCGTAGAAAATGCTGTCGAAACGCACGGGGTTCGAGGTGCTTTTCATGGCGGATCTCCTTTGTTTTTGTGGTTTTACAGCCCAAGGACCTGGCCTGTTGTCACGAGCTGTACGGCAAAAACAGTGGGCGACCCAAACCAGCACGCCAGCCTTCTGAAGCGCGCACGAAGGCGCGAGCTAGAGGCCCGGCGCGAGATCTTTACTGCTAGATAATGTTCAGCTAAGGAGAGGACACCGCTTGCGTCAAGAAAGCGTGAAAGATCTGTTCAGGTTGTGTAACTCACCTTAAGCACCTGATTTCCCAAGACAATCACCCGGGTATAGCGGGGTTCGCTATTTCCCCCTGCGTGGCTATGACGAATGATTGCTAGAGCCTGACCTCCACCGCCAATGGCAGGTGAGCAGCGCATTGCCGTGGTGGCCGTCGGGATACACCGCGTTGCGGCCGTAGTCAAAGTCGCTCCACGTGTTGTCGGCAAGGAATTCGTACTGCGAGGTCTGCGGCCAGCCGGGATAGCGCGCGGCGTGGCGGTCGTGGCTACCAACTACTTCCTGGAGGAAGACGATGTCGCCCTGGGTGCTGCGTACCGCGCAGCTTCGGCAGAATGAAGCGCCGGTTGAAGGCGGTGAAGCCCTCGTGGGTTTTCACCGTCAGTACCCGCAGCCGCTTCACGGCCGGGGCCTGGTTGACGCTGGCAAAACCTGTGCTGCCGGCTTCGGGGTTCACAATTCCTCCTCGATCGCAGGTGCCTGTGTGTTGCATCTACCGGCTCTATCGCCGGCAAGCCAGCTCCCACAAGTTGGTGCAGGCCTTCAGGCGGTGCAGAACGTGTGGGAGGTGGCTTGCTGGCGGTAGGACCACCCCGGGTTCACTCCTCCTCGTGCTGCAACACCATCAGCAGCATCGACCGCCCTTTGACCTCGAACGTGCTGTCGAACTGCAGATGTTGGCCCTTGCGCAACTCCGGCCGGTCGGTATCGATCAGGCAGCTCCAGTAATCGCCTTCGGGTACCGCTGGCAACTTGAATGGCACAACGTCATGGTGGGCATTGACGATCAATAGCACTGTGGCCTCGGACCCTGGCCGGGCGATGCCGCTGACCTGCGCGCGGCCGTCGATCAGCATGCCCAGGCAGCGCCCGTGCGGGTCTTCCCACTGCGCCACGCTCATTTCGTTGCCATCCGGTGCCAGCCAGGTCACGTCCTTGACCCCGATTGCTTCATTGTAATCACCCACCAGGAAGCGTGAGCGGCGCAGCACCGGGTAGGCCAGGCGCAGGCGGGTCAAGCGTTTGACGAAGGCCAGCAGCTCTTTGCCCTCTTGGTCCAGGTCCCAGTTCACCCAACCGATTTCGCTGTCCTGGCAGTAGGCGTTGTTGTTGCCATGCTGGGTGCGGCTGAACTCGTCGCCGGCGACGATCATCGGCGTGCCTTGGGCCAACAGCAGGGTGGCGAAGTAGTTGCGCATCTGGCGCATGCGCAGCGCATTGATGTCCGGATCGTCGGTTGGCCCTTCGGCACCGCAGTTCCATGACAGGTTGTTGTCAGTACCGTCCTGGTTGTTCTCGTCGTTGTCTTCGTTGTGCTTGTGGTTGTACGACACGAGGTCGCGCAGGGTGAAACCATCATGGGCGGTGATGAAGTTGACCGAGGAATACGGCCTGCGCCCGCGGTTGTTGAACATGTCGCCCGAGGCGGTCAAGCGTGCGGCGAAGTCGGCCAGCTGGCCCTCGTCACCTTTCCAGAAGGCGCGGGCGGTATCGCGGAAGCGGTCGTTCCATTCCGCCCAGCCCGGCGCGAAGTTGCCCACTTGATAGCCACCGGGGCCGCAGTCCCAGGGTTCGGCAATCAGCTTGACCTGGCTGAGCATCGGGTCCTGGCGGCAGGCGACGAGGAAGCCGTGGCGCTCGCTGTAGCCATCGTGGTAGCGGCCAAGGATAGTCGCCAGGTCGAAGCGGAAGCCGTCCACGTGCATCTCGCCGGCCCAGTAGCGCAGCGAGTCGGTGACCAGCTGCAGTACGCAGGGGTGGCTCAGGTCCAGGGTGTTGCCGGTGCCGGAATCGTTGATGTAGTAGCGTTTGTCATCCGGCATCAGGCGGTAGTACGAGGCGTTGTCGATGCCGCGCATGGACAGGGTCGGGCCGCGTTCGTTGCCTTCAGCGGTGTGGTTGTAGACCACGTCGAGGATCACCTCCAGCCCGGCGTCGTGCAGGTGCGCGACCATTTCCTTGAACTCGGCAATCTTGCCGCTGGCCAGGTAGCGCGGGTGCGGCGCAAAAAAAGCGATGCTGTTGTAGCCCCAGTAGTTGTTCAGCCCCTTGTCCAGCAGGTGCTGGTCGTTGACGAAGGCGTGAATGGGTAACAGCTCGATGCTGGAGACGCCCAGGTCTTTGATGTGCTTGAGCAGCTCGTCGTTGGCAAGGCCGGCAAAGGTGCCCCGCAGTTCTTCCGGTACTGCCGGGTGGCGCATGCTGATGCCGCGCGTGTGCGCTTCATAGATGATCGTACGTTCCCAAGGAACAGACACGCGCTGGTCACGGCCCCAGGTGAACGCCGGGTCGATCACCTTGCACTTGGGCACGGAGGGCGCACTGTCGCGCTCATCGAACGACAAGTCGCCGTCGGGGTGGCCAATGGTGTAGCCGAACAGTGCCTCGGACCACTCCAGGCTGCCGACCAGTTGCTTGGCATAGGGGTCGATCAGCAATTTGTTGGGGTTGAAACGGTGGCCGTTTTCCGGCTCGTAGGGACCGTATACACGGTAGCCATAAACCAGGCCAGGATGAGCGTCGGGCAGGTAGCCGTGGTAGATCTCATCGGTGTATTCGGGCAGCTCAATGCGCTCGAGCTCCTGCTCGCCGGTGGAGTCGAACAGGCACAGCTCGACTTTGGTTGCGTTGGCCGAGAAGAGCGCGAAGTTGACCCCAAGGCCATCCCAGGTGGCGCCGAGGGGGAAGGGCATGCCTTCGCGGATACGCGATGGTGCGACCGAGCGGGTTTTCTTAGGGGTGCGGGGGCTCATGACGATCCTCAAATGGCCGTGATAGAAGGGGAATTGTGCTGTCCTGCATTGGCCTCTTCGCGGGTAAACCCGCGAAGAGGCCGGGACAGGCTTAACCGGCAGTAGGCTTTTTCACCGCCCGGGGCTTTTTCGCCGCAGCGGGTTTGACGCCTGGCAGCGCAGCCGCCTTGGGCTCGGCAGGCGCCTTCGGCTCAGTGGCTGCCTTGGGCTTGGCCGGCGCGCGCTTGCGCGGTTGCGCCTTGGGGGCCAACGCCTCGGCCTCGGCCAGCTTGCGGGCCATATCCCAGTGCCGTTCTTCCTCCCCTACAGGCTTACCTTCAGACTCCCAGATCTGGTAGGCAAATTCGCGAATACGTTTTTCATCGACACTCATCATGACGCTCCTGATGCTCAAGATTGTTGTATCAACACGTTGACCGGGAACTCCGCGAGCACGGTGCTCAACATCAACTCCTTGGAAGAGCTGACCGCCGCGCCACGGAAAAGTCCCGTCGAGTTGGCAGGCGACAAGGCAAACGGCAGTACCACCCGGGTGTCGTCCCAGTTCTGTGCCGGGATCAACGGTGTAGCAGCGCCACCGAGCAAGCCGCTGGCCAGGCGCGGGGCGACGACGACGGCGTGTTCACCTTCACCCACGCGCGCAAAGGCAATCACCTTGTCCGCATGCCTGCCCTGTACGGTCAGTGGCAGGTAGGCGCCACGGCGAAACAGTTCGGCGTGGGCCTGGCGGCAGTCCAGCACCCGTGCGATCAAGGCCTGCTTGATGCGGCCGTCGCGCCAGTGCGCCAGCAGCTCGGCTAGCGGCGTGGCGTCGTCCAGGGTGCGACGCCTCGAAGCGTAGTCCACGGGGCGGCGGTTGTCGGGGTCGACCAGGCTGAAGTCCCAGTATTCGTTACCCTGGTACAGGTCGGGCACACCGGGGGTAGTCATGCGCAGCAGGGCTTGGACCAAGCCATTGAGGGCGCCGGGGCAAGCCAGCAGTTGCGCGGCATCGGCCACGGATTTGCGCAGTTGCTGGTGTTCGCTGCCTAGCAGCAGGCTATCGATGTAGCGGGCACAGGCACTTTCGTAAGCCTCGTTCGGCGCGCTCCAGCTGCTGCGTAACTTGGCTTCGCGCAGTGCCTTCTGCTGCCACTGACGGATACGCTCGGCGTATTGGTGCAGGGCGGTTTCGTCGTGCAGGTCGAGCTCCAGCGGCCAACTGCCGAGCAGGGTTTGCAGCAGCATCAGCTCGTCGCCGGGGCTGGGTGCCAAGCCATCGTTCAGCTGCGCGCGCAGCGGTTCTGCCAGTTCACGCCAATGTTCCACTCGGCTGGCCAGCCACGGGGCGCGTTCGCTAAGCACGGCCAAGCGTGCGCGAGTGTCTTCGCCGCGCTTGTGATCATGGGTGGCGGTGGCCAGCAGGTTGTCGGGGAAGTCGCGCAGGCGCCGCTGGGCTTCGTTATGGAAGTGCATGGGCGGGGCGCTGAAGTGCTCGGCCTCGAAGCCTACGTCGTTGCGCGACAGCAGCCGGGCGCTGCGGTAGAAGGCAGTGTCTTCCACGGCTTTGGCCGCGCTCGGCGCGGTCAGCTGCTGGAAGCGCACGCAGGCGTGGCGCAGTTGCTTGCGGGCGCGGCCCGGTGGCAGCCGCTTCCAGGCTTGGCCCCCCAGCCATTGTTCAAGGTGGTCCAGTAGCGGCCAGTCGGCTTCGCCGAGGTCGTGCCGGGCGTTGGCCAGCGCCTGCTGGAAAAACCCTTCGTCTTCAGCGGGGCGCCCGCAGGCGTTGAAGTAGGTACGGTACACGGGGTAATGCGCTACCACTGCCTGCAAGGCCCGGCGAATGCCGCCCAAGGTCAGGTCGCGGGTCATCAGGTCGTTGCGCGCGACCTGCAGCAGCGCCTGGGCGACCGATTCGCAGTCACCGGCGAGGCTGGCATTGAGCACAAGGTAACGCGCCTGACGCACTTCTTCAGGGAAGTCGGGCCGTTCGGTGACGTTCGCCCATAGCTCGGTGAGTGGCGTTTCGCCGGCCGGGTCGTGCTGCAGCAGCGAGACCTGGTTCATGAATTCGTAGCCAGTGGTGCCGTCGGTGAGCCAGTCGCGGTGCAGGTGCTCGCCTGCACCGAGGATTTTTTCCACGTAGATCGGGAAGTGCTCCAACGCAGCCTGCAAAGGCCTTTGCGCCAACAGGCTATCGACCCGACGGCGCAGCTTGCGGCAATAGCCGCGCGGGTCGGCCAGGCCGTCGATATGGTCGATGCGCAGGCCATCCACCAGGCCGCGCTCGATCAGCTCGAACAGCTTGGCGTGGGTGGCCTCGAACACCACCGCGCGCTCCACGCGCAGGCCGCCCAGCTCGTTGATGTCGAAGAATCGCCGCCAGTTGATGTCATCGGCGGCGGTGCGCCAGCTGGCAAGGCGGTAGGTCTGGCGCTCCAGCAGCAGGTGCAAGCGTTTGAAGCCGGCCTCGCTGCGGCTGTCGAAGGCCACCAGGGCCGATTCAAGGTCAGCCCCTTCACGCACCAGGCGTGCCAGTTCGGTTTGTAGCGGGAGCGCTGCGGCCAGTGGTGTGGGTGACTCGTTCAACGCAGTGAAATGTTCGGCCAGGGCCTTGAGCGCAGGCTCCGGGCTGAGTGCGAGAATCCAGCCGTAATCGACTGGGCAGATCGGGAAACTATGCTCGTAATGGACCACGTGCAGCAGCCCCTGCTGCTGGTCGAACTGCAGTGGGATTTCGCCGTTCTTGAGTGCCACGCCATAGTCACTGCCAAGGAACGGCAACAACAGTTGCCCGGCCAGTAGCGGGTCGCTGGAGTGCCACTGGATATCGAAGAACTCGGCATACGGGCTACGCCGGCCCCAGGCCAGCAGGCTTTGCCACCAGGGGTTATCGGCACCGCCCACGGCCATGTGGTTGGATACGGTGTCGAGAATCAGCCCCATGCCATGCTGGCGCAGGGCCGCCACTAGCCGCTCCAGCGCCGCTTCGCCGCCCAGTTCGGGGTTGACGCAGGTCGGGTCGACCACATCGTAGCCGTGGCGGGAGCCGGCGCGGGCCTTGAGGATGGGCGAGGCATACAGGTGGCTGATACCCAGCTGGGCGAAGTACGGCACCAGCGGCACGGCGTGATCGAGGGTGAAATCACTGTGAAACTGTAGGCGCAGGGTCGCAGTCAGCGGCTTCATCGGTCACGCTCCCAGGCCTGTTCGCGGGCCTGGGCCAGCAGCTCCAGGCGCCGTGCGGCATCTTCGTCATCGAGCAGTTCTGCCACCGGTTGGGTGAAGCGCCGCCTCCAGTTAGGGTGCCCGGCTGTAGTGCCTGGCAGGTTCGGCTGCTCTTCGCAGCCCAACAGGTCTTCGAGCGGTACCAGCACCAGGGGCGCACGGGTGTGGCCAACGAAGCGAATGGCCGCGTCGATCACGGCGTCGTTGTCCTTCAGTTCGCCGTAGTTGGCCTCCAGGGTGCGGCGCAGGCCGTCGTGTTCTTTCTGGCGGTCTTGGCGCCAATGCAGTTCGGTGGCAGCGTCGATCAGTTGCAAGCGGTGGCTCCAGTCGATGTCGCGGTTTTCCAGCCAGCCGGCCAGCGGGGCCAGGTCGTGGGTGCCGGTTGTGGCAAGGGCGCTGTCTGGCCAGTCCAGAATGGGCTTGAACTGGCCTGGCTGGGTCTGTTCGAAGGGCAGCACGCGCATGCCCAACACTGCTTTCTCGGCAAGTGTTTCGCGCAGGCCGTCGGGCACGGTGCCCAGGTCTTCGCCAAGGATGACTGCCTGGTGGCGCACCGACTCCAGCGCCAGCAGGCGCAACAGGTCGTCCAGCGGGTAATTGAGGTAGGCGCCTTCGCTGGGCTTGGCCCCCTGCGGGATCAGCCACAGCCGGCGCAGGCCCATCACATGGTCGATGCGCAGGCCGCCGGCATGTGCCAGGTTCGCCCGCAGCATCTCGATAAAGGCGCGGTAGCCATTACGCTTGAGGCCCTCGGGCGAGAAGGCGCAGGTGCCCCAATCCTGGCCGGCGCGGTTGAGGATGTCGGGCGGCGCACCCACGGTCAGGCCGGCCAGCAATTCATCCTGGCGGCTCCATGCCTGGCTGCCGGCACCGTCGGCACCCACCGCCAGGTCGGCGATCAAGCCCACAGCCATACCGTTGCCGCGGGCTGCCTCCTGAGCACGTTGCAGGCCGCGTTCGGTCAGCCATTGGCAAAAGGCATGGAACTCGACCTTGGCCGGGTAAGCATTGGCGAAGGCCGCCACTTCCGGGTGATAGGGGTCGTGCCAGGCCTTTGGCCAGTTGCGCCAGTCGGCGCCCAGGCCGTGCTCTACAGCCTGTGCCTGCAACACCTCGAAGCGGCAGTGGTGCTCCAGGGCCTGGCCACCGGCCTCGCGGAAGCTATCGAAATCCCTGCGCAGCGGATGGTCGCCATGGCTGAACCCGTGGTACAGCGCTTCAAGCAAGCGCAGGCGGGCACTGGCGGCGCGTGGCCAATCAACCAGTGGGCGTTGCTCCAGCTCTTCCAGTTGTTGCTCCAGCCCGCAGGCTTCAATGGCCATGCGCACCTCCCGCTCACCCAGCAGGGCTGCGGGGCTGGCATACAGGGTGTTGAGCAGCAGGCGGCTGGAGGGTGAGTAGGGGCTGTAGTGCTCTTGGTCGATGGCCGACAGTGCATGAATGGGGCTGATGGCCAAGGCATCGGCACCGCGCTCGGCGGCCAGGCGGGCCAGCTGCTCCAGCGCCAGGCAGTCGCCGTAACCGCCATCGCCGGGCCTGCGCAGGCTGTACAGCTGCACTGCCAGGCCCCAGCAGCGTGGGGGGGGCTGCACGTTGTCTGCAAGGCTGTAGCAGCGCGGCGGGGCCACGGCCACGGTGAAGCGGCGGCTGTCTATTTCCACCTGGTGGTAGCCAATGGGCAGGTCACCTGGCAGGCGTGCCTGCTCGTCCAGGCTGAGGGTAACCGAGGTTTGGTCTTCCAAGGTGCAGCGGGCGACGCTGGCAGCGCTGAAATAGCGTGACAGCGCCAATGGCTGGCCTTGGTCGGCGGTCAGCAAGGGCGGCAAATGTTCGCTGTCTTCGGCGGCTTCTACCGCGCGCAGGCTGGCGGCAATGGCCGTGTCATCGCTGGCCGGGTGGCCAAGGCCTGCGAGTAGCTTGCACAGCACCTCGTCGCTGACGCGCTGGGGCCGGGCATTGGCGTCGATCCAGTCGCGGCTTAACCCGACGCGGTTTGCCAAGCGGTGCAGGGCGGTTTCGCTCATGGGCGCTCCTGGTCAGGGGGAAGCAGGCTGACCACGCAACTGTACGGGGCCAGTTGGCTATCAGGGTGTTGGGTGTCGCTGGTGTCGAACAGCCGGGTGGCGGCAGCGGGCAGTTCGACGGCCTGCGCAGTTGCCGCCAGGTTCAGGTCGATGCGCAGGGTATTGCCATCGCCCAGCCGCCAGCGTGCGGTCAGTGCTTTGTCGCCATGCACCTCGGCCCCCAGTGAGCGGCTACCGGGCAGGTGCGGGATGACGTGGCGGCGGCGCAGGGCTAGCAGTTGCTGATAAAGGCCGTGCCAGCCGGCGACCACTTCCTTGTTTTGCGGGCGGGAAGACTCGAAGGTCTGTTTGGCGTTGGGGTCGGGAATGTGCTCTCGCTGCTCGGGGTCGGCGAACGCGGTGAAATGGGCGAACTCGCCACGGCGGCCTTCGCGCACAGCGTCTGCCAACGCGTCATGGAAGTCGGTAAAGAACAGGAACGGCCGGCAACTGCCCTCGTCGTCGCCCATGAACAGCAGCGGGATCATTGGCGCCAGCAGCAACAGGCCAGTGGCTGCGCGCAGGGCCGGTGGCGGGCACAGGCGGGTCAGGCGTTCGCCCAAGGCGCGGTTGCCGACCTGGTCATGGTTCTGCAAGAACAACACAAAAGCGCTGGGCGGCAGGTGCCCGCTGGGTTCGCCGCGTGGCGTGCCATGGCGGTTTGCCTGGCCCTGGAACACGAAGCCCTCGGCCAGGCAGCGCGCCAGCTGGTCGATGGGGCGTTGCTTGTAGTCGGCGTAGTAGCCTTCGGTTTCGCCGGTCAGCAGCACATGCAGGGCATTGTGGCCGTCGTCGTTCCATTGCGCATCGAAACCCTGTTCCAGCAGGGCGGCCTGGTTGTGCTCGTTTTCCAGCACCAGCCACACGTGCCGCCCCGGTTCTACGGCGGCGCGTACACGCTGGGCCAGCTCAATCAGGAAATCGGGCTGGTCGATGGCATGCACGGCATCCAGGCGCAGGCCGTCGCAGCGGTAGTCGCACAGCCACATGAGCGCGTTCTGGATGAAGTACTCGCGCACCTGCGGGCGGCGGAAGTCGATGGCCGCGCCCCAGGGTGTCTGCCGGTCTTCGCGGAAGAACGCGCTGGCGTACTGGTGCAGGTAATTGCCATCGGGGCCAAAGTGGTTGTACACCACATCCACCAGCACCATCAGCCCTTCGCCGTGGGCCTGATCGACCAGTGCGCATAACTGCTCGGGGCTGCCGTAGGTATTTTGAGGCGCGTAGGGCAGCACGCCGTCGTAGCCCCAGTTGCGCTCGCCTGGGAACTGCCCCAGCGGCATCAGCTCGACAGCACTGATGCCCACCTCGGCCAGGCGCTGCAGGTGCCGGGCAACCCCGGCGTAGCCGTCGAGCAAACCGACATGCAGTTCCTGAATCACCGCTTCGTGCCACGGCCGGCCTTGCCACGGGTGTTGCCAGGGGTAACCGGCCACATCCACCACCTGGCTTGGGCCTTGTACGCCTTGGGGCTGATAACGCGAAGCCGGGTCAGCCACCTGGAGTTCGCCGTCGATACGGTAATGATAAAGGTCGCCAGCCTTGCACGGGGCAACGCCGGTGAACCAGCCATCGTCATCGGCCAGCAGCGCCACGGGCGGCTGCTGCTCCAGTTCCACGCTCACGCTGCGCGCATCCGGCGCCCAGAGGGCGAAGCGCGCCGACGTGGCGTCCATTAAGTGTGCGCCATGCCTGTGCATCTTCTGACCCTCGCTCAGTAATGGCTCAGCTGTGCCTGCTTGACCAGGTCCTCGTAAAGGCGGGCGTAGGGCTCAACCGCCTGGCACCAGTTGAAGGGTTGGGTCATCGACAGGCAGCGCATGGCGTTCAGCAAGTCCTTCTTGCCGTACACATAGAAGGCGCGGCTGAGTGCCTCGCGGTAGCTCTCCACGGTCGACTCGTTGAACAGAAAGCCCGTGACGCCGCACTCGATGGTGTCGGCCAGGCCACCGGTATTGCGCGCCACCGGCAGCGAGCCGAAGCGTTGCGCGTACATCTGGCTGAGGCCACAAGGTTCATAGCGTGATGGCATCAGCAAGAAGTCGCTGCCGGCGAACATGCGCCGGGCGTCGGTCTCGTTGAAGCCAATACGCACGCCGATGCGGCCCGGGTGGCGCAGCGCCAGCTCGCGCATGGCCTGTTCTTCTTCCGGCTCGCCACGGCCGATGATCGCGATCTGCCCACCTTGTTCGACGATGTAGTCGGCCACACCCAAGGTCAGGTCCAGGCCTTTCTGATAGACCAGCCGTGACACCACGGCGAACAACGGGCCTTCGGATTCCTCCAGGCCGAACAGCTCGCGTACCTCATGAGTGTTGCGCGCCTTGCCTTCCCAGTCGTTGATGCTGAAGTTGTGTTGCAGGTGTTTGTCGGTGGCCGAGTCCCAGCTTTCGTCGATGCCGTTGGGGATGCCGCCAAGCAGGCCTTGCTGGGCTTTGCTGGCGAGAAAACCGTCCAGGCCGCAGCCGAATTCCGGCGTGGTGATTTCCCGGGCATAGGTGGCGCTGACGGTGGTGATGTGGCTGGAGTAAGCCAGGCCAGCCTTGAGGAACGACAGCTTGCCGTAGAACTCCATGCCTTCCTGCTGCATGGCGTGATCGGGAATCGCCAGCTCCGGGCTGCAACCTCGGCTGTACACACCCTGGTAGGCCAGGTTGTGGATGGTGAACAGGGTGGGCGTGTTCAGCCCGCGCCAATGCATGTAGGCCGGGGCCAGGCCCGCGGGCCAGTCATGCGCGTGCACCACTTCTGGCGTCCAGTGGATCTTGCCTTCGCCAGCTGCGATTTCGGCAGCAGCCAGGCCCAGGCGTGCGAAGCGGATGTGGTTGTCGGGCCAGTCGCGGCCATTGTTGGCACCATAGGGTGTGCCGTCGCGCTGGTACAGCTCGGGGCAGATCAGCACATAGATGACCAGGCCGTCGGCCATGTCCATACGCCCGATCTTGCACGGCGGCAGGGCCGCGTGGCCGCCTAGCTCACCCACGATGTGGATCGGGTTGTCACTTTCCATCACCTGCCGGTAGCCAGGGATCAGCACCCGCACATCGTGCAGGTGGGCCAGGGCGCGGGGCAGGGCGGAGGACACGTCGCCCAGGCCGCCGGTCTTCACCAGGTCTGCGATTTCCGAGGTCACGAACAGAATCTTGCGCATGTTCGGGTTGTGCTGGCGCTGGGCGCCGGGTGCCTTGCCTGTCGTGGCGAAATCCGGGGTGAGCGGCTCGCGGTTGTCCGGTTTGAATGAATCTACGTGAGGCTCGACAGCGGCACTGATCATACTTCTCTCCGTCCCTATGCTTGACCGGGTGCTGGCACCCGTGACGATATTGCGTGTTGGTTCTCTCTGTTTCTGAATTCTGCGTAGTGCGTTCCATGCCCCAGGTTCGTGCGCGCAGGCACAACGCGATCAGCACTCCGGCCGAAGGCGATTGGACTGGTTGGGATGGGTGGGCCGAGCCAGGGAATGTCCCTTGCGTTTGGCCTACTTAGTTCCTGACCTGCCGGCGTTTGCGAAAGTTCGACTTTTTTTCGTCGCTCTTCCGTTGAGCAAATGGCGGGCCGAAACCCGAGTGTAGGAGAGAAAAAGATAAAAAGGTGACCCATTGGTCACTATTGCCATGCGCGGAATAGACGCAAACGTTGGCGTATGTGACCGGATGTGAAAAGAGGTGGGCGAAGGCAGTGCGGGGTGTTTGGAGGATGCGCCAAATTGTGGCTAGGGTGGGGTAACGCACCATGATGGTGCTAGCAGCAAGTCACTTCTTCATCGTGGACAACCCGGTCATCATGGCATTGGATTCTCTACGCGCAGTGAATCCCTTGGCTGGCATTTCTGACAGTTGTGTCATTCAGGGCTAGGGCACCACCATTGTGCCGATCTCCCCTAGGACGAAGGTCATGGAAAAAATTGATCAGCTGACCTCAGTGCATAAGCACTCTTCAGGCATCCCTTATGCACCCTATGGATACTCTGTGTGGCTCGACTCATCTCTGAGCTTCAACGCTCAACACAGGGATTTGCACTCAAAATTTTACCTGCTCGGTAACGGGTATCGGGGATATAAGCCCGAACTTATGCGGTTTAACTCACCCGATACGCTCAGTCCGTTCGGCAAAGGGGGGGCGAACGCATACGCCTACTGCGCTAACGACCCGGTGAATCGCCTGGACCCCTCAGGCCATTTCTTCAAATGGTTGAAACGGGGTGTAGCCAGCATTTTTGGCAACTCCGGCAGGTCGCCAGGACGCCGAACAGATTCAATCACCGCTACTACCCTAAGCGAACCCGGTTCAGTTAAGCGGAGTTCAGATCTCTCTTTTGGGGCGCCTTCGGGAGGTAGCGGTGCGAGTCACGTTCAAACAACGTTCGAGGAAATTCAGCGTCTTGAACGCGACATTATGGATGTGAGGGTTTTTTCGCCGCAAAATCCTCGTGAGGTCAATGCTCAGCTCGAAACCCTATCTGTTTTGCAGCATCGACTTGCTGATGCCCACAAGCGGATTAAACCGAGCGATCAGGTATGGCTAGCCTTGCATGTACGGGAAAGGATTCGTGAAACAAAAAATCACGGATTATCCGTCTCAGATTCAGCCAGCTGGCACAGCCATAGTGAGTTGCGATTGCGCATTACCAGAAACCTGATTTGAAGAAATCGATCAGAGGCTTACAGCCTTTTCGCCATCACGTTGTTGCGCCAGCAACAGGTTCAACTGGGCGACCTGTTGGCGCAACTGGTCACGTTCGTCTTTCAGTTTACGCAGCTCATCACGGCGCACGGAGACATAAAGTGTCTGGGTTGGGGTTGCAGGCATCAAGGTACCCATGAGCACACCTCGCGGTTTTGGCTGGTGACAAGTCAAAGCGTAGACGCTTCACGCGGGGCGCATTCTGAATTCTTTTGCAGTTGGTGGGAACTTTTTTGTTTATCGTGGTCTTGCCGTTCGTCGCTGAACCCTCGGGCGGCAGGCTGGACTAATCTGAAACGCTGGACTGTGTTGTCATCCATTTCGTAAGGGAGCATCGGCTCATGCAATTGGGAATCGTCGGGCTGGGCCGCATGGGCGGCAATATCGCAAGGCGCCTGATGCGCGCCGGCCACCGCACCGTGGTGCACGACCGCAACCGCGAGGCCATTACCGGGCTGGAGGGCGAGGGTGCCCAAGGCGCGCACGACCTTGGTGCGCTGGTACAAAAGTTGAAAGCCCCACGCGCAGTGTGGGTGATGCTGCCGGCCGGCGAGCCCACCGAGCAGACCATCGCGCAGTTGGCTGACCTGCTGGAACCGGGCGATGCGATCATCGACGGCGGCAATACCTTCTACAAGGACGACATGCGCCGTGCTGCCGAGCTGGCAAAACGCGGCCTGCATTACCTGGACGTCGGCACTTCTGGCGGCGTATGGGGCCTGGACCGTGGCTACTGCATGATGATCGGCGGCGAAAAGGACGTGTTCGAGCGCCTGGAGCCACTGTTCAAGGCGCTGGCCCCGGGCGTGGGTGACATCCCGCGTACTCATGGCCGCAGCGGCGAGCATCAGCGCGCCGAGCACGGCTATATCCACGCGGGCCCACCCGGCGCCGGGCACTACGTGAAAATGGTGCATAACGGTATCGAGTACGGCCTCATGCAGGCCTATGCCGAAGGCTTCGACCTGCTGCGCAGCAAAGGCGGCAACGAGCTGCCGCAAGACCAGCGCTTTGACCTGAACGTGGCCGAGATCGCCGAGGTGTGGCGGCGTGGCAGCGTGGTAACCTCATGGCTGCTCGACCTCACCGCCGATGCCTTGGTGGCCGACCCGCAGCTGTCGCAGTTCAGTGGCTCGGTATCCGACAGTGGCGAAGGCCGCTGGACCATCGATGCCGCCGTTGAGCAGGCGGTGCCGGTGCCGGTGCTGTCCAGCGCACTGTTTGCGCGCTTTCGCTCGCGCCAGCAGCAGGGCACGTATGGTGACAAGATCCTTTCGGCCATGCGCCTGGGCTTCGGTGGCCACGTCGAGAAGAAAGGCGAATGACCAAACAGACCATTCCAGCCGCACCTCCCTGTACCCTGTTCCTGTTTGGCGCCAATGGCGACCTGGTCAAGCGCCTGCTGATGCCGGCGCTGTACAACCTCAGCCGCGACGGTTTGCTGGACCGCAACTTGCGCATCGTTGGCGTGGACCACAACCCGGCCAGCGCCGAGGAATTTGCAGAGCGCCTGCATGCGTTCATGCTCGAGCGGGATAAAGGCGGCGAGGGCAGCGCCAAGTGCCTGGACGAAAAGCTCTGGGCACGCCTGGCCAAGCGCCTGGATTACCAGACGGGCGATTTCCTCGACCCGGCCACTTACCAGGCCCTCGCCAAGCGCATCGACAAAACCAGCCACGGCAATGCCATCTTCTACCTGGCCACCTCGCCGCGTTTCTTCCCCGAGGTGGCGCAGCGCCTGGGGCAGGCCGGCTTGCTCGACGAGTCTGGCGGCGGCTTTCGCCGCGTCGTGGTCGAGAAGCCATTCGGCACCGACCTGGCCAGCGCCGAGGCGCTCAACGCCTGCCTGTTGAAAGTGATGGGCGAACGGCAGATCTACCGTATCGACCATTACCTGGGCAAAGAGACGGTGCAGAACATTCTGGTCAGCCGCTTCTCCAACGGCCTGTTCGAATCCTTCTGGAACAACCACTACATCGACCACGTGCAGATCACCGCTGCGGAAACGGTCGGCGTCGAAACCCGTGGTGCGTTCTACGACAGCACCGGGGCCCTGCGCGACATGGTTCCCAACCACCTGTTCCAGTTGCTGGCGATGGTGGCCATGGAGCCGCCGGCTGCGTTCGGGGCTGACGCGGTGCGCGGCGAAAAGGCCAAGGTGGTCGGTGCTATTCGCCCATGGTCGGCGAAAATGGCCCTGAAGAACTCGGTACGCGGCCAGTACAGTGCCGGCAAGCAGGGGCGCAAGCCGCTGCCCGGTTATCGGCAGGAGCCCAATGTAGCGCCTGACAGCCAGACCGAAACCTACGTGGCGCTGAAGGTGATGATCGACAACTGGCGCTGGGCCGGCGTGCCGTTCTACTTGCGCACCGGCAAGCGCATGAGCGTGCGCGACACCGAAATTGCCATTTGCTTCAAGCCCGCGCCGTATGCGCAGTTCCGCGAGTCGGAGCTGGAGCGGCCCAAGCCCAACTACCTGAAAATCCAGATTCAGCCCAACGAAGGCATGTGGTTCGACCTGCAGGCCAAACGGCCAGGGCCGGAGCTGGTGATGGAGAATGTGGAGCTGGGCTTTGCCTATAAAGACTTCTTCAAGATGACCCCGGCGACCGGCTACGAGACGCTGATTTACGACTGCCTGACCGGTGACCAGACCCTGTTCCAGCGGGCTGACAACATCGAGAACGGCTGGCGAGCGGTGCAGCCGTTTCTCGATGCCTGGGCCCAGGATGGCGAGGTGCATCAGTACCCGGCCGGTGAAGACGGGCCTGACGCTGGCAATGAATTGCTGACCCGCGACAAGCGCGAGTGGCACCGCTTGGGCTGACCTGATCAAGCTGGGTTGCCTGTGCCGGCCGCTTCGCGGGGCAAGCCCGCTCCCACAGGGAACCCTACTGCACTTAAGCCGTGTGCAGTACCTGTGGGAGCGGGCTTGCCCCGCGAAGCGGCCGGCACAGGCAACAAACCGGTTCAACCGAAAGGAGACTCAATGCCTGCCCACATCGAAGACTATGCCCTGCTGGGCAATTGCCGCAGCGCCGCCCTGGTCAGCCGCGATGGCTCGCTCGACTGGCTCTGCCTGCCACGCTTCGACGCCCCCGCCGTGTTTGCGGCCCTGCTGGGCAACGAAGAAAACGGCCGCTGGCGCGTGGCCCCCTGCGACCCCGTCGAGCACAGCAGCCGCCAATACCTGGACGACACCCTCGTGCTGGAAACCACCTGGGTCACTGCCACCGGCCGTGCCCGGGTGCTCGACTTCATGCCGCTGGGCGAAGTCAATTCGGTGGTGCGGATCGTCGAGGGTCTCAGTGGCGAAACCAATTTTGAAATGGACCTGGTCATGCGCTTCGACTACGGTCGCAGTGTGCCATGGGTGGAACGGCTCGCCCCACTGACCCTCAGCGCCGTTGCCGGCCCTGACCGGCTGATCCTGTGCAGCACCGTCCCCCCGCATGCACTCGACCACCATACCGTCGCGCGCTTTCGTGTTGGCACGGGCGAGCGCCAAATCTTCAGCCTGCGTCACCAACCCTCGCACCTGCCCGTGCAGCCCGACTGCGATATCGACCAGGCTTTTGCCCAAACCGTCGAGCAGTGGCAGGCCTTCGCCACCCGCTGCCCGCAGGTAGGGCCATACACCGCCCTGGTGCGCCGCTCGTTGCTCACCCTCAAGGCCATGACCTACGCCCCCACCGGCGGTATCGTCGCCGCGGTCACCACCTCTCTGCCCGAGCGTGTGGGTGGGGAGCGCAACTGGGACTACCGCTTCTGCTGGCTGCGCGATGCCACCATGACACTGCTGGCCTTCATGAACCTCGGCTACTTTGACGAAGCCCAGGCCTGGCGCGAATGGCTGCTGCGCTCGGTGGCCGGCAACCCCGAGCAGATGCAGATCATGTATGGCCTGGCCGGCGAGCGTGACCTGCAGGAATACACTTTGCCGTGGCTGGCCGGTTACGAGCATTCGCAACCCGTGCGGGTAGGCAATGCCGCGTCGCAGCAGATGCAGCTGGACATCTATGGCGAACTGGCCGATGCCATGTCCCAGGCGATCAAGGGCGGCTTGCCGCGCCATCCGCGCAGCGCCGCCATCTCCCGCCTGATCATGCCTTACGTCGAAGGCATCTGGCGCGAGCCGGACGAAGGCATCTGGGAAGTGCGCGGCGGCCGGCAACAGTTCGTGCACTCCAAGGTGATGGCCTGGGTCGCCTTCGACCGTGCCGCAGGGTTGGCCGACACCACTGAAGAAGGCCGCGAGCGCGGGGACCATTACCGCCAGGTGGCTGACGACATTCACCGCGAAGTTTGCGAGAAAGGCCTGGACCCCAGTGGCCGGTTTTTTGTTCAGGCGTACGGCTCGTCCGAGATGGATGCCAGCCTGTTGCAGATCGCCCTGACTGGCTTCTTGCCCGCAGATGACCCACGCTTTTTGCGCACGCTGGAGCAGGTCGAACAGCGCCTGCTGAAGAACGGCCTGCTGATGCGCTACGACAGTGACAGCTGCAGCGACGGCCTGACGCCGGGGGAAGGCACCTTCCTGGTGTGCTCGTTCTGGCTGGCAGACGTTTATGTATTGTTGGGGCGCCAGGCTGAAGCCGAAGCGCTGTACCAGCACCTCACCGGCTTGAGCAACGACCTTGGCTTGCTGGCGGAACAGTACGACCCGGCCGGCCAGCGCATGCTCGGCAACTTCCCCCAGGCGTTCAGCCATATCGGCATCATCAACACCGCACTTAATCTTCATCGCGCACAGTGCCCGGTGCGGGACCGGGCGAGTTGCGGATAGACGTGCTTCTGATCGCAACCAATGGGTGACGCATCAAGCCATCGCCATCAGCCTGTAATCACACGGATGTTTCAGGCCGCCTGATATAAAAGTGTGAAACGACCGGAGTAGACTAGGCCAAACCCCTACGGCACGGAGCACACATGGGCATTCGCGGTACTGACCGGCAGATCGACAACATCGAGTTCAATGTCAGCGACATCGCAAGCAGCAAAGCCTTCTATGGCAGCGTGTTCGGCTGGGCGTTCACCGACTATGGGCCTGCCTATACCGAGTTCAGTGACGGCCGGCTGACCGGTGGCTTCACCACCGGCGAGCCAGTACGCCCGGGCGGGCCATTGGTCATCTTGTACGCCGACGACCTCGATGCCACACAGCAGCGGGTCGAGGCCGCCGGGGCGACAATCAGCCGGGCGACCTTTGCCTTTCCAGGCGGGCGTCGCTTCCATTTCATCGACCCGGATGGCTATGAACTGGCGGTGTGGACGGCCCAAGCCTGATGGCCAACCACAAGATCGAAATCCGCCGACGCAATATAGAGAAAATTTTGCAGGCGGCGGAAAAGGTGTTCGCCGACAAAGGTTATGGCGCCACGTCCATGGGCGATATCGCCGAGCAGGCCGAATTGCCGCGCTCCAACCTGCATTATTACTTCAGCACCAAGGACGAGCTGTTCCGCGCGGTGCTGCAGGACCTGCTGGATGTGTGGAAGCAGGACGCACTGTGCTTCGAGAACTTCGACGACCCGCGTGTGGTGCTGACCAGCTACATCAGGGCCAAGATGGGCCATTCGCGCTCGCGGCCACTGGGCTCGAAGATCTGGGCCGAAGAGATGCTGCACGGGGCGCCTGTGCTTGGGGTGAACCTGGATGACAGCCTGGTGCCCTGGGCGAAATTGAAAGAAGCCAAGATCCGCCGTTGGGTGGAGGAGGGGCGTATTCTGCCGGTTGAACCGTCGGCATTGCTGTACATGATCTGGGCGTCCACCCAGCACTATGCCGACTTCGGTTACCAGGTGCAGTTGCTCAATGGCGGCGAGATGCTGTCGGACATGGCGTTCGAGAGTGCGGTGCAAACGGTGACCAGCGTGATCTTGCGGGGGATCGGGCTGGAGCCTTGACCCGGCGATGGGGGGCCTCTGTGCGGCCCTTCCCGGGCTTGCCCGCTCCCACAGGGCCCGCGCAAAACCTGTGGGAGCGGGCAAGCCCGCGAAGGGCTGCACAGCAGCCCCCATTGCTTCAACTGGCCTCGCGGTAGGGGTTACGCGGGTCCTGTGTCCAGTTCAGGTACGGTTTGCCGGTATCCTGCGCCTGCATCTCGATGCAGTTTTCAACCGGGCAGGTGATCTGGCACAGGTTGCAGCCCACGCATTCCTCCTCGATCACGCTGTAGGCATGGGTGCCATCTGCCTTCAGCGTGCTGGCAATGGCCTGGTGTGAGGTGTCCTCACAGGCAATGTGGCAGCGCCCACAGCCAATGCAGGCGTCCTGGTCGATGTGCGCCACCGATTTGTAGTTGATGTCCAGGTACTTCCAGTCGGTGGTGTGCCCTACCGCCTGGCCACGGAACGCCTCGAGGGTGCGATGCCCATGCTGGTCCATCCAGCGCGCCAGGCCGTCCTTCATGTCCTCGACAATGCGAAAGCCATGCAGCATCGCTGCCGTGCACACCTGGACGGCGCCACTGCCCAGGGCCATGAACTCCGCCGCATCACGCCAGTTGCCGATGCCGCCAATGCCGCAGATCGGTAGGCCACGCGTCTGCGGGTCGCGGGCAATTTCTGCCACCATGTTCAGGGCAATCGGCTTTACGGCCGAGCCGCAGTAACCGCCATGGGTGCTTTGGTCGCCAACGATGGGGTGGGCCACCATACGGTCCAGGTCGACGCTGGTGATGGAGTTGATGGTGTTGATCAACGACACCGCATCGGCCCCGCCACGGTGGGCGGCGCGGGCCGACTGACGGATGTCGGTGATGTTGGGTGTAAGCTTCACGATCACCGGCAGCGAGCAGTAGGTCTTGCACCAGCGGGTGACCAGCTCCACATACTCAGGCACCTGGCCGACCGCCGCACCCATGCCGCGCTCCGGCATGCCGTGCGGGCAGCCGAAGTTCAGCTCGATGCCATCGGCACCGGTGGCCTCTACCAGCGGCAGGATGAACTTCCACGAGTCCTCGACGCACGGCACCATCAGCGACACGATCAATGCCCGGTCGGGCCAGTCCTTCTTTACCTGGGTGATTTCACGCAGGTTGATTTCCAGCGAACGGTCGGTAATCAGCTCGATGTTGTTGATGCCCTGCACCAGGCGGTTGGCGCCGTAGTGCGCCGAGTAGCGCGACGACACGTTGACCGCTGCCGGGTCCTCGCCCAGGGTTTTCCAGACCACGCCGCCCCAGCCAGCCTCAAAGGCGCGGACCACGTTGTAGGCCTTGTCGGTTGGCGGTGCGGAAGCCAGCCAGAAAGGGTTGGGTGCCTTGATGCCGGCAAATACGATAGACAAGTCGGCCATTTACGCTGCCTCCACGTTGAGCATGAGTTGGGCATGGATGGCTTCGGCGGCCAGCTTGCCGTGCTGCACAGCCTGGACAGTGAGGTCCTGGCCCAGGGCCGTGCAGTCGCCGCCGGCATATACGCCCGGCAAGCTGGTCTGCAGGGTGTGGTCAACGCGGATGCGCTCACCGTCCCGGGCCAGTTGTGCAGCCACCGGGTCGACGAGGCAGGCATCGTCGAAGCGCTGGCCGATGGCCTTGAAGATGGCATCGGCCTGCAGCTCGAAGGTTTCGCCAGTGTCGCGCAGTCGGCCGTCCATTAGTTCGGTGCGGGCAAAGCGCATGCCGCGCACCTTGCCGGCGTCATCCAGCAGCACGGCGTCGGGGCGCGCCCAGGTGTGCAGGCGCACCTGGTTAGCCTTGGCGATGTCCTGCTCGTGGCCGGTGGCGCCCATGTCGGCGTGGCCACGGCGGTACACCAGGTTGACGTCGCGGGCGCCCAGGCGGCTCATCTGCACCGCCATGTCGATGGCCGTGTTGCCGGCGCCGATGACCAGGCAGCGGTCGGCCAGCGGCAGCTGGCTCAGGTCGGCTGCCTGGCGCAGTTCACGGATGTACTCGGTGGCGGCGAGCAGGCCGGGTGCTTCCTCGTCTGGCAGGCCTAGCTGGCGCACGGCATTCAGGCCGAGGCCGAGGAACACCGCATCGTACTGGTCGCGCAGTTCGCCCAGGCTGAGGTTGCCGCCCAGGCGCTGGCCATGGCGTATTTCGATGCCGCCAATGCCCAGCAGGAACTCCACTTCCCGCTGGGCGTAGTCGTCGACCAGCTTGTAGCGGGCAATGCCGTACTCGTTGAGGCCGCCCGCCTTGTCGCGGGCCTCGAACACCACCACGTCATGCCCGTGCATGGCCAGGCGATGGGCGCAGGACAACCCGGCAGGCCCGGCGCCGACCACGGCGATGCGCTTGCCGGTAGCCGGTGAGCGCGTGAACGGGTGCTCGGTGAAATGCGCGTTGTCCAAGGCGTAGCGCTGCAACTGCCCGATCAATACGGGTGCACATTCCTGCGCGTTGTTGCGCACGCAGGCCTGCTGGCAGAGGATTTCGGTGGGGCACACGCGGGCGCAGCTGCCACCCAGGATGTTGGCCGAAAGGATGCGCTCGGCGGCGCCTTGCAGGTTTTCATCGCTGATGCGGTGGATGAACGACGGGATGTCGATGTCGCTTGGGCACGCATTGACGCAGGGGGCGTCATAGCAGTACAGGCAGCGCGCGCTTTCGACGGCGGCCTGGCGAGCGGTGAGGGGTGGGGCCAGGTCGCTGAAGCGCTCGGCCAGCTGGTCGGCGCCGGCCCGGGGGCGCGGCAAGTGGTTCAGGGCGTCGATCACGGTTGTAGCCTCTCTCTTTATTATATTTGGCTTGCCGGCGATGGGCTGCGCAGCAGCCCCAATGGCCTCAGCGCTGAACGGGCGTCGGGCGCTGCTGTTCGGCGCGTCGCCCCAGCACCTCGTACACCGACGGATACGCCGGCCGTTCCACATACCGCCCCGCCCCGGCCTCGGCGCGCAGGTCGCCATCGGCCCAGAGCACCTTGCCCTGGCTGATGGTGTGGCTGGGGACCCCGCGCACGGTGCGGCCTTCAAAGATATTGAAGTCCACCCGCTGGTGGTGGGTCTGGGCCGATAGAGTGCGAGTGCCCTGCGGGTCCCACAGCACCAGGTCGGCGTCAGCACCCACGCGGATGGCGCCCTTGCGTGGGAAAAGGTTGAAGATTTTTGCCGTGTTGGTGGAGGTCAGCGCAACGAACTCATGCATCGACAGGCGCCCGCTGTTGACACCGGCATCCCACAGCACCGCCATGCGGTCTTCGATGCCGGCGGTGCCGTTGGGGATGCGACTGAAGTCGTCGCGGCCCATGGCTTTCTGTTCGGCGCAGAAACAGCAGTGGTCGGTGGCCGTGGTGTGCAGGTTGCCCGACTGCAAGCCGCGCCACAGCGCCTCCTGGTGCTCGCGCGGGCGGAACGGCGGGCTCATCACGTAGCCAGCGGCAGTGGCCCAGTCCGGGTCACGGTAGACGCTGTCGTCCAGCAGCAGGTGGCCGGGCAAGACTTCGCCGTAAACCGGCTGGCCCTTGGCGCGTGCATAGGTGATTTCATCCAGTGCTTCACGGCTGGAAATGTGCACCACATACAGCGGCGTACCAATGGTTTCGGCAATACGGATGGCGCGGCTGGCCGCTTCACCTTCCACTTGTGAAGGGCGCGAAAGGGGGTGGGCCTCTGGTCCGGTCATGCCCTGGGCAAGCAGTTTTTTCTGCAGGTGGTACACCAGTTCGCCGTTCTCGGCATGCACGGTGGGCACCGCACCCAGTTGCAGGCAGCGCTCGAAGCTGGCCACCAGGGTGTCGTCGGCGGCCATGATTGCATTCTTGTAAGCCATGAAGTGCTTGAAGCTGTTCACCCCATGCTTGGCTACCAGTTCGCCCATTTCTTCAGCCACCTGTTCGCTCCACCAGGTGATGGCAACGTGGAAGCCGTAGTCGCTGGCGCTCTTCTGCGCCCAGCCGCGCCAGGTGTGGAAGGCCTCCAGCAATGACTGCTGCGGGTTGGGGATGACGAAGTCGATGATCGACGTGGTGCCGCCGGCAAGGCCCGCTGCGGTGCCGCTGAAGAAATCCTCGCTGGCCACGGTGCCCATGAATGGCAACTGCATGTGGGTATGCGGGTCGATGCCGCCGGGCATCAGGTACTGGCCGCTGCCGTCGAGGATTTCACAGTCGGTGGGCGGTTCGAGGTTTGGCCCGATGGCACGGATCAGGCCATCGACACACAGGACATCGGCGGGGTAACTCTCTTCGTGGGTGACCACGGTGGCGCCACGGATCAACAGGGACATGCCGTTTTTCCTCGCAGGCTGACCGGTCTGGGCCGGTTCTTGGAATTGTCTCGGGTGCAGGGCAGGCAGGGCGGTTAATCCTGTCAGACCTGACAAGATTCGAGGCTAGATGCTGATTTGGGAATCTTCAAGAAAACTTTCCTATTATTTTTGTGGTTTTTAACTGTTTGAAATTTAACACTTAATTTTTATTGACCTGCTGACTTCGGGGGTTTCAGGGGTTATTGACTGACTTGACAAGATGGAATTCTGGTCAAGATTTCTAAGCACCAATACGCGTGTGTACTCCGGCCATCGAATTAGCCCGATGAGCAAACAACTACAAGAAAATCTGGAGAAGGGCCCATGCAACAGAGCAGATCGGAAGTGGTCGAGCAGGATGGCCTGTTTGAGCTGTCCGAGGGCAGTGATGTCCTCGACAGCCCGCGCTACAACCACGACATCGCGCCGACCAAGGTGCACCAGCGCACCTGGAACAAATGGCACATCACTGCCCTGTGGGTGGGCATGTCCATTTGCGTACCCACCTACACCCTGGGTGGCGTGCTCACCGCCTACTTCGGCCTGAGCGTTGGCGAAGCGCTGCTGGCGATCCTGCTGGCCAACGTGATCGTGCTGATCCCGCTTACCCTCAACGCCTTCCCAGGCACCAAGTACGGCATCCCGTTCCCGGTGCTGCTGCGTTCGTCGTTCGGCATCCTGGGCTCCAACGTACCGTGCCTGATCCGCGCCGTGGTTGCCTGTGGCTGGTTTGGTATCCAGACCTTGTTCGGCGGCTTGGCCATTCACCTGTTCCTGGGTTCGGTGTTCGATGGCTGGAAGGCCTTGGCCGGTACTGGCGAGGTGATCGGCTTCATGATCTTCTGGTGCCTGAACCTGTGGGTGGTGCTGCGCGGCGCCGAGTCGATCAAGTGGCTGGAAACGCTCTCGGCACCGCTGCTGGTGGCGGTGGGTGTCGGGCTGCTGTTCTGGGCCCTGCCGCACATGTCGATGACCGAGCTGCTGGCGCAACCGCCCAAGCGGCCGGAAGGGGCGAGCGTGGTCAGTTACTTCTGCGCCGGGCTTACGGCCATGGTCGGCTTCTGGGCCACTTTGTCGCTGAATATTCCCGACTTCAGCCGTTACGCACGTAGCCAGAAAGACCAGATTCTTGGGCAGATCTTCGGCCTGCCGCTGACCATGTTCCTGTTCGCTTCGCTGGGTGTGGTGCTGACCGCCGCGTCGGCGTCTTTGGTGGGCGAGACGGTGTCCGACCCGGTCAGCCTGATCGGCAAAATCCACAGCCCGTTCTGGGTGGCCCTGGCCATGGCGCTGATCGTGATTGCCACATTGTCGACCAATACGGCGGCGAACATCGTGTCGCCGACCAACGACTTCCAGAACATTGCCCCACGCCTGATCGGGCGCAGCCGTGCGGTATGGCTGACCGGCTTTATCGGCCTGGCGCTGATGGGCCATGAACTGCTTAAGAAACTGGGCCTGATTGTCTCGGACCTGAGCCTGGAGAGCGTGTACTCCAACTGGCTGCTCGGTTACTCCAGCCTGCTCGGGCCGATTGCCGGGATCATGGTGGTGGACTACTTCCTGGTCCGTCGGCAGCAGCTGGACCTGGCCGGGTTGTACCGCGATGACGTCTACCCGGCGTGGAACTGGGCCGGGTTTGCCGCCTTTGCCTTGCCCGTGGGGCTGACGTTACTGGCGATTGGCAACAGCAGTTTCAGCTGGTTCTACGACTACGGCTGGTTTACCGGCTCGCTGCTGGGCGGCGCGCTGTACTACGTTCTCGCCGGTTTGGCTGTGGGAGCGGGTTCACCCGCGAAGAGGCCCGCACCGACCACAAAAAAAGCCTGAAGGAGAAACCCGTGACCCCAGTCAAAGAGATGCTTGAAACCACCGCCCGGCACGTCGACAGCAACCGCCTGTGGCAATCGCTGATGGACCTGGCCCGCCTCGGTGCCACCGCCAAGGGCGGTGTCTGCCGCCTGGCCCTGACCGACCTCGACCGCCAGGCCCGCGACCTGTTCGTGCAGTGGTGCGAGGCGGCCGGGTGTGAGGTCAGTGTCGACGGCGTCGGCAACATCTTCGCCCGCCGCCCGGGGCGTAACCCCAAGCTGCCCCCGGTGATGACCGGCAGCCATATCGACACCCAGCCCACGGGCGGCAAGTTCGATGGCTGCTTCGGGGTGATGGCCGGGCTGGAGGTGATCCGTACGCTGAACGATTTGGGCGTGGAAACCGAAGCACCGCTGGAAGTGGTGGTGTGGACCAACGAAGAGGGCTCGCGCTTTGCACCGTGCATGATGGGTTCAGGCGTGTTCGCCGGCAAGTTCAGCCTGGCGGAAACCCTGGCCAAGCGCGATGCCCAGGGTATCAGCGTGGGTGAAGCCTTGAACGCCATCGGCTACGCCGGTACGCGCGCGGTGCTGGGCCATCCGGTTGGGGCTTATTTCGAAGCCCATATCGAACAGGGCCCGATCCTTGAGGACCAGGCCAAAACCATCGGTGTGGTCCTCGGCGCCCTCGGCCAAAAGTGGTTCGATCTGACCCTGCGCGGCGTTGAAGCCCATGCGGGACCGACACCCATGCACCTGCGCAAGGACGCTTTGGTGGGGGCGGCCGCCGTGGTGGAGGCGGTCAACCGTACCGCCCTCGGCCACCAGCCCCATGCCTGTGGGACGGTGGGCTGCCTGCAGGCTTATCCGGGCTCGCGCAACGTCATTCCGGGTGAGGTGCGTATGACCCTGGACTTCCGCCATCTGCAAGGTGACCAGCTGAATGCGATGATTGCCGAGGTGCGTGGGGTGATCGAAGCGACCTGTGCCAAACATGGCTTGAGCCATGAACTGGTGCCTACGGCTGACTTCCCTGCGCTGTACTTCGACAAAGGCTGTGTCGATGCCGTGCGCGCTTCAGCGCAAGCGCTGGGGTTGCCGCACATGGACATTGTCAGTGGCGCGGGGCATGACGCAATCTTCCTGGCCGAACTGGGGCCGGCGGGGATGATTTTCGTGCCCTGTGAAAACGGCATCAGCCACAACGAAATCGAGAACGCCACGCCTGATGACCTGGCGGCGGGTTGTTCAGTGTTGCTGCGGGCGATGCTGGCGGCGTCGGAGGCGATTGCCAGCGGGCGCTTGGCGGCCTAGCACCTCGGGCATCAGGCGACCGCGCTTTTTGTGGGAGCGGCCTTGTGTCGCGATCGGGCTGCGCAGCAGCCCCAGGGTTTGGAAGTAAACGCTGATATCGCTGGGGCTGCTGTGCAGCCCGATCGCGACACAAGGCCGCTCCTACAGGGACCGCGCTGCTGGTGCTGGTTGTGTGAGGCCTTCCACAAACGCCGCAATCTGCCGGTCACCACGCAGATGCACAACCGGCACCTGCGGGCCGATTGCCTGGCGGTTGGCTTCGATACCTGGCCGATAGCCCCGGTCGAACGTCCACACAAACTTCAGGAAGGTCAGAAACGCCCGGTCCAGCCGCTCGGTACACCCAGCCGGCAGGTCTGGCCGTGGCTTGTTCAGCACACTGCGCAGGATGACCCGCTTCAGGCATGTCAACCGTGGTGTATCCAGCCAGATAACCAGGTCGGCCCGTGGCAAGCGCAGGTCGAAGGTGCGGCGGCTGTAGTTGCCCTCGCATACCCACGCTTGCCCGCTAACCGCATCGCGTACCCGGCTGCGAAAGGTCTCGGCATCCGGCTCTACCCAGCCGGCCTCCCAGAACAACGTGTCAAGGTGTACCACCGACGCCCCCAGGCGGGCGCCGATCTGCCGGGCCAGGGTCGATTTGCCACTGCCGGCGTTGCCCAGAATCACGATGCGTTGCATGACCAAGTCCTTTTGGAAAAACCGGCCATGTTAATTCATCCGGTCAGCTCAAGACAGCCATCCCGGCCAAGGTGATAGCGCTGCAGGTCCTGCGCCAGGGTCAGGTGCCCGCTGTAGTGGACGAGGGCTTCGTCACGCACGTTGTCGATATTCGGGCTGCGCCTTGGGTCGCTCTGGTAGCGGGCGCTGAAATGCGTCAGCACCAGGTTGCGCACGCCCGCCGCTTCGGCAAAGCGCGCCACCGCCGCTGCAGTACTATGGCCGAAGGTGATCCCGGTGCGTTCGACCACGGCCTGGGTGAACGTGGCTTCGTGCACCAGCACATCCGCGCCTTGGGCAGCGTCGGCCAGCAGCTCGGGGGTATCGTTGTCGCCGCACACGATCACCCGCCGCGGTGGCCGGGAAGGGCGCAGGTAGTCGTTGCCATTCAGCAACTGCTCGCCATGCTGCACCGCCAAACCCCTGGCCAGCTCGCCCCACAGCGGGCCACGCGGTATGCCTTCGGCTTCCAGGCGGGGGATGTCCAGGCGCGGTTCGGGGTTGAGTTCGGTGAATATGAACCCGACGCTCGGAACGCGGTGTGACAGCTGAACGGTGGTTACCTGCAGAGTATCGTTGCGCCATTCGACCAGATCTTCCACGGCCAGCAGGCGCAGTTCGAACGGCAGGAAGGTATCGCTGGCGGCCAGGCCCTGGCGTACCCAGTCATGCAGCGCGGCGGGCAGGATCAGTTCCAGCGGCTGCGTACGCCCGCTCATGCCGGCACTGGCCAGCAGGCCGGGCAGGCCGAAGCAATGATCGCCGTGCACGTGGGTGATGAAAATGGCGCGCAGGTCGCGGATCGACAGCGGGGTGCGCAGCAGCTGGTGCTGGGTGCCTTCGCCGCAGTCGACCAGGTACCAGCCGCTGCCACTGGCTTCGATCACCGCCGTGGCGCTGACATTGCGTGCCTTGGTGGGCACCCCGGCGCAGGTGCCGAGGAACAGCAGGTCCATGTGCAACCTCCTTGATTCAGCCCAGCAGCGGTTTCAGGAAGCTGCGCTCGTAGCTGAGGATGAAGCGTTGCTCTGTAGCTGTGGCTACTGCAGCGATGCATTCCGGGTCGGTTTCAGCCTGTCTGCGGTACTGCTCGTAGGCCGCCAGGCTGGGGAAGCTGAACAGGCAGTACGCGATGTTGTTAGCGCCCTCAGCAGGCAGGAAGTAGCCGTGATGCTGGCCGCCCATGCGCGTGACGAGGCCTATCCACTGGCGTGAATAGGCCTCGAACGCAGGCAGCTGGTAAGGGTCGACGATGTATTTGACGTGGCAGGTGATCAATGTGCTCGCTCCTTCGAGGTATGACGGGCGCACACCTTAGCCGCATTGCGGCCTGCCGTCGACGGCCTGCTAGTCTCCCTGCCGCCAAATGAGCTTGCTGGTGTCATAACCTTGCTCCCGGGCGATGGTCAGCAGTTGCTCGCGCTGCTGGTCGGTGACCGCAGGCGTGCGTGAAAGCAGCCACAGGTACTCGCGGTTGGGGTGGCCCACCAGCGCCACCCGGTAATCCTTGTCGTGATACAGCACCCAGTACTCGCCCTTGGTCAGGCCCGGTGCCAGGCGGCTGAACCAGTTGTCGAAGCGCACCCACAGCTTGTCGGTGCTGCCCGGCTGCTGGGCCTCGGCGATGCCCTTGGCTTCGTTCCACTGGCCGTCCTTTTCCTTGCAGCGGTTGGTCACGTCGATCCGGCCATCCGGGCGCAGGCCATAGTGCGCCTCGGACTGCACGCAGTTGCGCTGGAAGAACATCGGCAGCCGGCCCAGTTCATACCAGGTGCCCTGGTAGCGTTGCAGGTCGACCTGCTGGGTGCGCGGCGGTGCCGGTTGATCGTTGCCGGCGCAGCCGAGCAGCGCCAGGGTCATGCAGGAAAGCAGCAGCGTAGTGCGCAGCGCCATGGTTGACCTCCTTGGAGCGGATAGGGGCTTCCTGTGTTTCGATGCCTGCGCGGGGCAAAAGTTGTATGGGATTACACCGTGTCGAATGAACCGGTCTGCACCTGGCCTGCGCGCACGTAGCGGCTGATGATCACGCCCTTGGGCGAGACTTGCGACTGCTGCAAGGTAAAGGCCGCTGCTGCTGCGTCATGACCGAACAGGCGTTTGCCTTGGCCGAGCAGCAGCGGGTGGATCAGCAGTTGCAGTTCATCTACCAGGTCTGCCGCCAGCAGTTGCTGCACCAGTTCGGCGCTGCCCTGGGTCAGCAGGTTGGCGCCGTCCCGTTGCTTGAGCGAGCGTACTGCAGCGGCGATGTCCGCGCCGAGGGCGTGGCTGTTGTGCCAGTCGAGGGTGGCAGGGGTGTGGGTGGCCACATGTTTGGGCACGCTGTTGAACAGGTTGGCGATGGAGAAGTCTTCGGCGTTGTCTTTGATGTTTGGCCAATAGCCGGCAAAAATGTCGTAGGTGCGCCGGCCCAGCAGCAGCTCAAAGGGCTGGCTGAACAATGCCTGCATGGCCTGGCCAAACACTTCCTCGGCGTAGGGCACGATCCAGCCGCCGTAGGCGAAACCGCCGCTGGTGTCTTCCTGCGGGCCGCCGGGAGCTTGCATCACGCCGTCGAGGCTGATGAAGGCGGCTACGATGAGTTTGCGCATGGGGACTCTCCTGTTGGCAGCCCGGTGGCTGCTTTCATGGGTAGTCGAATGGCACCAGGCAGAATCGACACAGGTCTCGAAAGCGATGCAGTTCCTGTGTAGGAGCGGCCTTGTGTCGCGAACGGGCTGCGAAGCAG